>NZ_JAQMUH010000095.1:0-23377 GCF_028331025.1 Anabaenopsis arnoldii
CTACTATCAACTGCACTAGGCATCCCCCCGTGCCATTGACATCACTTATATAATACCAATGTGCTTTCATTTAGCGATTGCTACACACAGATGCAAGCTCTGCGTAGCGATCGCCTGTGCCAGTTGCGTAAGTCCTAAAATTAATGGGTGGTACAGTTAACTGTCGCCGTGGTGAATGTCTGATGGGTTGGGTGAATGGAGATTATAGATACATTGTTTCCTCACCGATTACGGAGGATGGGACAGGCTCTTCCACCCTCATAGTCAAGCAAGGGGACAGGGAAATCCTCAAAGCCACCGGATTTAAACCTTTATAACTATTCGGGTAAGATGGGATTGCGCCTTGGGGAATACCAAAGGCGATCGCCGGTTGCAGTATCAAATATAAACAAGTGATTTAAATCGAGTTGTAAAGATAACTGGTCACCTGGACGGGGGCGAACATCAGCAGATGTCTGAATATTAATCACCGTCATGGAACCAGGTAAACTAGCACGAATCAAAGTTTCCCGTCCCAAAGGTTCCACCACCTTCACCTGGACAGACAACGCTCCCAACTGCTCCGGTGTCAGTTCTCCAGGTGTTTGTGGTTCCTGAATATAAATATGCTCAGGACGAATCCCCAAATCAAAACTTTGACCGGAGCGTAACTCTACCTTTTCCCTCACACCAGACGGAACTGGTAATAACTGACCACTGACATCAAAAACATCATTTTTATAGATAGCAGGCAAAATATTCATGGGGGGATTCCCTAAAAAAGTTGCCACCATTTGGTTGGCCGGAAGCGCATAAATACTTTGAGGATCGCCAATTTGTTGAATCCTCCCCCGATCTAGCACCACAATTTTATCAGCCAAAGTCATGGCCTCAACTTGATCATGGGTGACGTAGATGGTAGTAATACCTAATTGTTGATGTAACTGCTTTAATTCTGCCCTTGTATCATCCCGCAATTGGGCATCTAAATTAGACAACGGTTCATCTAGTAAAAACACTTGCGGTTCACGGGCGATCGCCCGTCCTAATGCTACCCGTTGTTGCTGTCCCCCAGAAAGTTGTTTGGGTTTGCGATCTAGTAGTTGTTCCAGAGACAGAGATTGGGCGACATTTACTACTCGCTCTTGAATAATCTTAGGGTCAACTTTGCGCATTTGTAACCCAAAGGCGATATTTTGCGCCACAGTCATATGGGGATACAGGGCGTAGTTTTGGAACACCATAGCAATATCACGCTGTCTGGCCGGAACATTATTCATCAAGCGATCGCCGATAAATAGATTACCAGATGTAGCAGATTCTAACCCGGCGATGGTGCGTAAAATTGTAGACTTACCACAACCAGACGGCCCCACTAAAACCCAAAATTCTCCATCAGGGATTTCAAAAGTAATGTTCTCGATAGCAGTGACGTTGTTAAATCTACGCCTAATATCTTGTAAATAAACTTTTGCCATGATTCAATGTAAAATTTCAACTTTGAATTTCTGTGAAGGAATGGGAGTTACTTGCAACTCCCATTAAGATAGAAGTCACACGATAGGGTATTGAGGTTTTCAGATCCCGGACTTCTGTGATCAATTCCCAACTCTTAGGTATGTTTACATAAGTCCGGGATTTAGGGTGCTTCAACAATGTGCGTAATTCATGTATTACTACTCTTAGACCAAGCTGGATGAGATAATAAAGAAGCCATGACCCGCACTCCCCGCAGTTGATTAGACAGGGGTAGATGACCTCTAGGAGCGCTTAAATCCCAGGTAAACTGGTGGGGGTATCTCGTCCAGGTATTACCGCTTTTCCAGCCGATTTTCGGCCAGAAATTTTCCCAGTTTTTCCCTAAACTTAACCAGATTTCGCGCTGTACCGAAAAGCCAAACTTACCCCCAGAGTGGACTAACCAAAGGTTGTTAATGGTTTGTAAGTCAATAATTGGAGCATTTTCCACTTCGGTAAAATACAACCATTTTCTTTGTACAGCCATTGGTCCTGCGAGTTCACATAACTTTTGTATCGTCATGCGATCGGCGGCTTGGAACTCTTGAGTAGCAAGTAAATGTTGCAAAGGATTATAATTAATCTGGCTATCTGATTTTAGAGGTACAATTCCTTCAGGAAAACAGGAAAGCAGAAATTCTTTCACTTGAGGTGCATCAGAGTTATAGAGGACTTGGTAAACTTTGCCATCGATCCAGTTCGCTGGGTGGTCACGTCGCTTCTGTAAAAATTCCATCAACACATCTAATCCCTCATTACCCAACTTAGCCAACTGTGGGATAATCTGTTGTTGGATTTGAAGAGACCCAGCGATTAACGATTGTCGGAGGGAGTCGATGTCAGCAGTGCCTGATAAAATCATTGGGTCTGTCATGCCATTAATCGTGTGAGCGTTCAGTGAAAAGGCGATTGGCTATCGGGTGTTCTCTAAGGTGAAGTACTGATAGCGAAAAGTAGTTTACTATTTTTGATTGCGCTGTGCGCGGTGCCCAAGGCAATCAATTGTACAAAATTGCCATTGCTATGGCTACGCCACGCAAGCTATCACTAAATCCCATAGCTTCACCCTAAATACTGTAACAGGGGAATCAGGGGAAAATCTGCTCCTCGTGACTTGGTGAACAAAAGACACAGCAAAATCCCAAGGAAACCCCATGAAAGAGTTTTCAACTTGCGGCCTACTATTCAGGAGTGTTTGAAGTATGTACGACAAGATTATCCCCCCCACAAGCGGAACAAAAATCACCTTTAAAAATGGTGAGCCGATTGTGCCTGATAATCCAATTATCCCTTTTATTCGGGGCGATGGCACGGGTATTGATATCTGGCCTGCTACCCAAAAAGTCCTAGATGCGGCGGTAGCTCAAGCATACAAGGGTCAACGTCAAATTAGTTGGTTTAAGGTTTACGCCGGTGATGAAGCCTGTGATTTATACGGTACATACCAGTATTTACCTCAAGACACGCTGACCGCAATTAAAGAGTATGGTGTGGCAATTAAAGGGCCTTTGACTACCCCCGTGGGCGGTGGGATTCGTTCTCTCAATGTAGCACTCAGGCAAATTTTTGATTTATATGCCTGTGTGCGCCCTTGCCGTTATTATGCGGGTACACCTTCACCTCACAAAAATCCTGAAAAACTGGATGTGATTGTTTATCGCGAAAATACGGAAGATATTTATTTGGGAATTGAGTGGAAACAGGGCAGTGAAATCGGCGATCGCTTGATTAAAATCCTCAATGAAGAACTCATACCCGCCACCCCAGAACATGGGAAAAAGCAAATTCCCCTCGATGCTGGTATTGGCATCAAACCCATCAGTAAAAGCGGTTCTCAGCGCTTAGTCAGACGTGCCATTAAACACGCATTACAACTGCCCAAACACAAGCAACAGGTGACTTTGGTGCATAAAGGTAATATCATGAAATACACTGAGGGCGCTTTTCGTGATTGGGGTTACGAATTAGCTACTACGGAATTTCGTCAAGAATGCGTCACCGAACGGGAATCTTGGATTTTAAGCAACAAGGAAAAAAACTCTGAGATTTCCCCAGAAGATAACGCCCGTCAAATTGACCCCGGCTATGATGCGTTAACTCAAGAGAAGAAAGCGCAAATTGTCAAGGAAGTTGAAACGGTTCTCAACTCAATTTGGCATAGCCACGGTAACGGCCAGTGGAAAGACAAAATCATGGTCAATGACCGGATTGCTGATAGTATTTTTCAACAAATCCAAACTAGACCCGATGAGTATTCGATTCTGGCGACCATGAACCTCAACGGCGATTATTTGTCAGATGCAGCAGCAGCTATTGTCGGCGGTTTAGGTATGGGCCCAGGGGCAAATATTGGCGATGCTTGTGCTGTGTTTGAAGCTACCCACGGTACTGCACCCAAACACGCCGGCTTAGATAAAATTAACCCTGGTTCTGTGATTCTCTCTGGTGTGATGATGCTAGAATACATGGGTTGGCAAGAAGCCGCAGACCTGGTTAAGCATGGTTTAGGACAAGCGATCGCTAACAGTCAAGTTACCTACGATTTAGCCCGGTTACTAGAACCACCAGTGGAACCCTTAAAGTGTTCTGAATTTGCCGAAGCCATAATTCAACACTTCGTTTAATACTGAGGTTGGCGACACCCTAACCTCATATCCCTACAGGGGAATCACAATTTACACTCCCCCACCTCAAGGAGGGGGGTTCTACTTTCACCTAGCTACTTGCTGAATCTGGGGAGAAGACAAAATCTAAGTAAATAAACGTATTTAAATTTCAAACAGAAGTAATATATAATTTTTATCTGTACAGATAAAAATATTCTGTAGTTTTGCGTATAATCAAGAAGTACTTACTCAACCCATAGCTTGAAGCTTCCTTTTCTCCATGTTTATCACGTGGATAAGAATCATCTTTGCGGGATGTCTCGGTTATTATCTCAGCAACCCTATGGTCAATCCCAATTTAACCTTCTGGAAAACAGATGTATCTGGCACATTCATTCATGAGTGACGGAAACAAGCAAAACTTTCAGCAGCCTTTAATCTTGGTAGTGGAAGATCATGATGACAGTCTACTGCTAATTGGCTACGCCCTAGAGTTCCTCGGCTGTAGATTCATTTGTCAAAATGACAGTTCAGCGACCCTATTAGTAGCCAAAGAACATCAACCAGACCTGATTATGTTAGATATCTTATTACCAGGTCTGAGTGGAACTGATGTAGTGCATGAACTCAAACAAGAACCTCTAACTGAGGGAATTCCAGTGATCGCAGTTACAGCTTTAGCAGCTCGGGAAGACCGAGAACGGCTGCTGTCAGCGGGCTTTGACGACTACATCAGTAAACCTTATATGATCGAGGATCTAGAGGCAATAATTCGCCGTCAGCTACGTGGTCAACTCAATTTTGGCTCAACTCTCAAAAGTGTTCAATGACCAATCACTAGTGACTGCTATGTTTTGGGAGAGTCACAGTGAATATACTACCTCGGCCTGGTTCAGATTTGAGTGTAATTGAACCACCGTGTGCTTCTACAATTCGCCGGGATAGATGGAGACCTAACCCACTACCAGACCTTTTGTTTTTACCTTGGCGAAACCGCTCAAAAACAGTAGCTTGATCTTCGGGCGCAATCCCATAACCCGTATCTGTAACCTCGACGACAACGTAATCTTGACCCTGAGAATTATCTAATTTTTCCCAAATACAAACTTCTATACCTCCTGTATCTGTAAACTTGATGGCGTTACCAATTAAGTTGTTAAACACCCGTCGCAGTTCTAGGGGATCACCCATGACTACACCCGCCGTTTCTTCGTGCAGATCTAACTTACTCCTATCTATTTTGATAGCCAAGTTTTTCTCAAGAGCCAAAGGAGTAAGTTCCCCACTGACTTCTTGAATAATTTCTGTAAGATCGCACTCAACATCGTTTAAAGTCTTTTTACCCGCCTCAAAGCGATAGACTTCTAATAAGGTATTGACCATCTGCATTAAGTTTTGATTGCTGCGAATCATCACAGCGATCGCCTGTTTCATTTCCGGCGAAATTTGGCAGAACGTTTCCTGTTGAAATAAATCTAACATTCGGTCTGCAGCTACTAGAGGAGTACGCAAATCGTGTGTGAGACGTGAAACAAAATCTTCGCGCTGGCGCGCCATCTTTTTTTGTTCGTCAAGACTATGCTTGAGGCGCAGCAGCGATCGCACTCTAGCCAAAAGTTCGTCTGTATCAAACGGTTTACGAATGAAATCATCAGCACCAGCATCTAAGCCTTGCACTACACTGGATTCATGAAAGGCGGTGATCAGCAGAATGGGAATATAGTTGACATTCAAGTTAGGATGATTGCGAACTCGCCGAGTCACTTCATAACCATCTATTCCCGGCATCATTACATCTAGTAAAATCAAATCAGGTGGACATTGTTCAACTCGTTGCAAAGCTGTAATACCATCTGTAACTAGGTCAATGTCATATCCTTCACTTTCGAGAATGGTTTGAACCAAAATCAGATTATCTTTACTATCATCAACAGCGAGAATGCGATCAATTTTAGGCTTTTCCACAACAGACATGGTTTATCAAGGGTTTATGACAATAATTTAGAGTTTGAGATGGGGAAAACCCATCGATGCTTTGCGAGATTTGGGCGGACAATGGTTAGGATTTTGAACAGAGCACAAAATATCGTGACCATCTAAATTTAAACCTGGGAGGGTACCGATTTTGCTTGGTAACGATAGTTGCCGTGGTACTTCAATTCTAAACATAGAACCAACCCCCAATTGACTTTCCACACTAATGTGACCCCCCATCATTTGCACCAAGGAATCTATAATTGCTAAACCCAGTCCTGTACCAGGATATTTGCGCGTCATACTTTGATCAACTTGTCGGAAAGCTTCAAAAATATGTTGAAAATCTCTGGGAGCTATACCAATCCCTGTATCCCGTACAGCGATCGCTAATTGGTTGTTGGGGAGTTCTTTAACTTCAAGGGAAATAGCACCGGAATCTGTGAATTTAATAGCATTGGATAATAAATTGATTAAAATCTGCCGTATACGCCCGGAGTCATTAAATACCAGAGAGTCTTTCATGTCAATATCAACTCCCAAAGAGAGTTTTTTGGCTTCAGCCACAGAACGCATTTGGGCGACAACAATATTGATAGTTTTTGTTAAATCAAATAATTCCGGCTCTAACTCTAATTGTCCTACTTCCAGCTGGGAAAAATCCAGAACTTCATTCAACAACATTAGCAAGTTCTTACCATTGTTTAAGATTCGCTCCACCATATCTGTTTGTTGATTGGTGAGCTTACCGAACTTTGGGCGCAATAATATTTGGGAAAACCCAAGAATAGCATTCATTGGAGTTCGCAGTTCATGAGATATAGTTGCCAAAAACTGCGATTTAAGCCGTGATGCTTCCAACAGCTTGAAGTTTTGCAGCTGAATTTGTTGTCGTTGTTTTTCTACTTCTTGATTTTGACGAATTAGCCGCTCATTAGTTTCTCTGAGTCGCTGATTTGCTAAAGCTGCTTGCATTTGGGCGCGGTGGATGCGAATGGCATAGCGTAAAACCTGTGCTAAAGTTTCTGAACATAGCCTAGACTTAGAGAGATAGTCTGTAGCGCCAGATTCCATCAACTCCATAGCGATTTTTTCATCTGTGTGAGTAGTAAATACTACTAAAGGAACTGTGATTTCTAAAGAGCGTAGTCTTTGGATAAGTACCAAAACGTCTTGATCTGGTAGACAATAATCGAGAAAAACACAATCATAAGTAGTCGTTCTTAAAGCCGCCAGTGCGTCACTTCCATTACTCACTTCAGACATTTCCATACAGACCCCAGCCTGAGTCAAAGCCTGACGTACTCTCATGCGATCTACTTCATCATCGTCTACAACCAAAATTCTCAGCGTTTCTTTCATTGGTTTTTATTTTCGCTGTCAAATACAGGTTGATGTCTAGCATCTCTATTTTCAAACTATCCCACTAAATAATTTTCATACTTGAATTCTCAAGAATCAGATATTTCTCTTGAGGGATGTAATTTACTCATAAATGTTGTATAGTTGTTATGTTTTGTTCAGTACTGCCATACTTTTTCCTGATAACTACAGCTCATAGACTTGAATGAAAATATAGCCAATAATTTTCACGTTGTAGTTTTTTAACCTCCACTATGTCTGGATATGGTTTGATAGGTCATCACAACCACGGTAGTTGCTCTCCATTGACTATGACTCGCCCTCAGGAAGACCAAATTGAGATAAAGTCACATAAAATACTTTCTGAACCCTCAAAACAATTCTAAATGAGTGTGCTAACGCCCGTCCTCAGTCATTAGTGAGAGTTAAGTACCAAAATCGTGTATTGTGCACCCCACGCACTTCCACTCATGCGGTGGCTGTGAGTCTGACCCTAGCTAAAAGTGCGGCGATCGCCAATCATCGCATCCACAGATCCCGGACTTGGTGTCAACATACCCAAAAGTTTGGAATTGCTCAAAGAAGTCCGGGATCTCAAAACCTCAATACCCCATCGTGTGATTTCAGTCATTATGCTTGCTTCTGTAATAATTCATCCTCTGAGACGGAATGAATACTGGGACTACAGCACCGCGTAACTGTGGCTACCCCCACACAACAGTTAGGGTAGGGTCTGCTACACAGGGTATAACCAACGATTTTGGGCAAATTCCGCTGTACTGATTCGCCGCAGTCCCATTTCCTTTTCTCCCTTACCTTTAGTCTACTTTTGTTTTGGGTCATTATCCTTTCCTTGGCTAAATTGCTATAATGTTCATGGTTAAACAAACTTGTTGGCATAGAGTGTTTTTCATTTATAAATATCTAGAAAATTTTATTAAGGGTTTAAAATAGTATTCAGGAAGTTTCTACTACTGGAGACATCAGATAGATGATAAATCATAGGAATATTTCATAATGATTGGAAAAATTAACCTATATCTTTAGCTGGATTTTTAAGAGAATATAGGGTGAAAAATTGGAAATTTATTATTTCTATCGAAGGATGATTTTAGATAAAAATCTCATCTACCTTTGGTTAGGAATCAAGTAAGATAAACTGCTAAAAAAAATCAGCACATATTTCTAGGAAGACCCAATTATCAACAGTGAGTATAACAATGAGTGAAATTAGCATTATTTTAATAGAAGATCATGATTTAACCAGAATGGGACTCAGAGCTGCATTACAATCTCACAGCCCTCTAAGGGTAATAGGTGAAGCAGCAAATGCCACTCAAGGACTGAAACTTTTGGAAACCGCTAAACCAGATGTGGCAGTGGTAGATATTGGCTTACCTGATATGGATGGTATTGAACTCACTCGCAAATTTAGACGTTACCAAACAGAAACAGGGCAAACTGCCACCAAAATTCTGATTTTAACAATGGACCATACAGAAGATGCCGTACTAGCAGCTTTTGCCGCCGGTGCAGATTCTTATTATATGAAAGAGACTAGCATCAATAAATTAACTGAGGCAATACAAGCAACTTATAGCGGCAACTCTTGGATTGATCCAGCGATCGCCAATGTGGTACTACGGAAAATGCGCCAAGGCATTCCTGGAGAAAGCCAAGCCACGGATAAGCAGAAAACAGTTAAAATTGGAGCACTGCCAACGGAATACGAACAAGTTTTAGAAACCTATCCTCTGACTCAACGGGAACTAGAAATTTTAGAGTTGATTGTAGCTGGATGCAGCAATGGGCAAATTGCCGAACAACTATACATCACAGTGGGGACAGTTAAAACTCATGTTCGTAACATCCTCAATAAACTCTGTGCTGATGACCGTACCCAAGCAGCAGTACGTGCTCTGCGTTCTGGTTTGGTCGGTTAATCATTAATTGTTGCTACTAAGTAAGTAGGCATTAAAATTTGTCGTTATGACAAGGGAACAGGGAACAGGGAACGGGGAACAGAGAAGAGGTTTTGGGACACTTTACTCTTCGTTACATACTTCGGGTTTTTTCTGTTCACCTACTTACTAGCACCATTTTTGATTTAAGCAATCAGCAATGCGGCGTGCAGCGCCTGGTTTACCCATGCGCCGTATTCCGTTATAGGCAATCATCTGTAACCTATCAGGATTTTGGCACAGGTATTCTACCATGTCAGGAACTTGTGCGGGATGATCGACTAAAAACAGAGATGCTCCTAAAAGTCGGCTTTGAGCTTCCGCAAAGGCGGCGTTATATTGGGGACCATCACCGGGAATGGCGATGGCTGGTTTGCCTAAACCTACAAATTGTTCGGTTGCTGTACCAGCCATGGCGATCGCAAAATCTCCCCAATATAAGCAATCATTATAAGCTTGTTGTGTCAACACCAAATAACTGTTTCCTTGCCGAAATATCAAAGCATCAGGATCACCAATGGGGACAGGAGATTCTCCATGGGTTTGCCAAGCTTGAGACTCAATAGTACGGGATAAAATAGTTTGATCTAAACCAGGAGCGATCGCACCTAAGAACACCATAGAACTATAACTATGTAAAATCCCATCTGCTTGTGAGAAACTAGCCATTAATGCGCAAACAGCACTCATAATCACTTTCCAGTTAGCGTAGGCTTCAAGAGGACGGGAACCCGGTAAGAGAGTAATCACTAATGGTCTGGCTATTTCTTGCTCATCAGGAGCCGATATACAGGTTGGTGTTAGACCATCCATCATGGGATTACCCACATCAATTGCAGGAATTGACCAATTTTGTAATATTTGGGTAGTTAACGCATCCCTAGGAAACACAGCCTGACAACGGCCACAACTCATCAACCAACGTTCCCAAGGATGATAAATCGAACCCGAAAAGTTTTCCCAACGTGCAGCTTTTGATTTCCTGGGTAATAGTCCTACTTCATCACGCACATAATACTCTGATTTTGCAGTACCAACGAAAGCATAATTACCACCACTAAAAAAAGCAAATAACAGCGGAACAATATCCCCCACAGCTAAAATAGCACTGTTGTTACCTAATTTTTTTTGAGAACCCACCCAACCACGAACAGCATGAATTTGATTGAGGGTAAGTTGCACCAAACCGCCACGTACATCTTTGAGCAGCTGCTTGCCATCCATGTAAATAAAACCACCAGATGGCATAGTGCGTACTGAACCAATACAGGGGATACCTAGCTCTTGGTAAGCACGCCCTTCACCGACTAAAGGTAATGCAAAGATATCTGGGGGGTTTTCTTGTTGTTGGAGTTCCTGTAAAATTCTCACAGCAATCATATCTTCCCCGTGACCATTACTTAAAACAAGTACCTGGAAAGGAGAAAAACAAGAAGCTGCATCTGGCGATAATTGGGAGATATTACTCATAAAAACACGGGTAATGGGAAATTGTTGCTGGCAGAGAAAATTTACCGACTATAATCCGGTCAAAAACAAAATATTAAAATTAACTGTTGGTTTGGGCAAGATATGCTCATGAATTCATTTGACTACAACTCACTCCCAGTTCATTAGACTAGAGTATTAATTATGCGAGTTTCTTCTGCTGCAATTCTAACTTTAGCTAGTTTGGCAGCTAGCAATATTACCTTGAAAGCAACAGCTACATCACTTACAATTGCTTCCCCAGCACCGAAGGGGAAAGGTGTCCTGACAGTAAATGTTGCTCAAGGGTTGGTAGGTGAGATTAAGTTTCGCTTTATTAATAAAGATGGTCAAACCCTTGATAGTCAGGGTAAACCCGTGGTCGGACGTACCCACCCAGATTTCCTCAGACAGCAGTTACAACTCAAGTCTGGGCAAATTTTTCAAGAAAATACTCTGCGCCAAGATATACAACGGTTATATCTTACTGGCTTATTTGAAACTGTGAATGTTGCCCTCGAAGGTGATAGCCAAACAATTAATTTAGTTTACGAACTGAAAGAATTTAACACCGGTACTATTAATTTAGGTGCTAGCTTTAACTCTGACGTGGGATTATTTGCCACCTTAAGCTATCAAGACCGGAATTTTGGCGGTATTAATGATAATTTAGGTGTAAATGTGGGTCTAAGTCTTCATGATTTGCAGTTTAATACTCAGTTTACTAGTCCTTATCGTGCCACTGCACCTAATCGCTTAGGCTACAAAATTAATGCTTTCCGTCGCCGGGAGATTTCCCCAACTTTTCGTAAAGGTGTGACACTACCCAATGGTGACAGGGTGCGGGAAGCCCGGATTGGTACTGGTATCAGCTTCCAGCTACCCCTGGATAATTGGGATACCACTTTGGGATTTAACTACACTCGCACTAGTATTCGCGATCGCCAAGGTAATATTACCCCAACAGAGGCACGGGGCAATAGCCTCTCCGTTAGTGGTACTGGTCTTGATGATTTGTTTACAGTATCCTTTCTGGCCATACAAGATCAACGAGATAATGTTTTTAATCCTATTCAAGGTTCTGTAGTCAGACTTAGCACAGAACAATCTTTACCACTTGGTCAAGGTAATATTGCCATGAACCGCTTCAAGGCTAACTATACACAATATATGCCCGTCAAGTTTTTTAACAGTAATACTACACAGCCACAAGTATTCGCTGTGAATTTTCAAGCTGGTACAGTAATTGGTGTTTTACCAGCATATGAAAGTTTTAACTTGGGTGGTTCTAATTCGGTGCGGGGTTATGATCGAGGGGACTTGGGTAGTGGTCGCACTTATGTATTAGCTAGCGCCGAGTACCGGTTCCCCATTGTGCCAGTATTGGGGGGTGTAGTATTCGCCGATTTTGCCTCCGACTTAGGCTCTGGTAGTACTGTATTGGGAGATCCAGGCGGGATGCAGGGTAAACCTGGTCATGGTTTTGGTTATGGCGCTGGAGTCCGTATTGACTCACCTCTGGGCTTAATTCGGGCTGATTATGGTATAAATGATCAGGGCGAAGGCAAACTCCATATAGATATAGGACAGCGATTTTAAGGGCATCCTCTCAGGTCTACTGTATGATGAGAAAGATGAAGGTGTTAATATAAGCGGGAGGTTTTCCAGTTCCACCGTTGAACATATAGCGGTTTTCATGGAGATGAGTTACAGAATTATCTGTGTTCATCTGGCGATTTGGAATTGCCGGAAGACCCTAGAATCAGCAATATCTGCTTAATCAGCACTCAGATTCAACACTTTCTATGTTAGCAGGCACAACTTTGCAAGGTGGTAAATATACCCTAGTTCAGGAAATAGGGCGCGGTGGCTTTGGCATTACCTTTAAGGCTAATCATAACTACTTAGGTCAGGAGGTAGTGATCAAAACTATCAATGAACGGCTGCGTCAACATCCTGATTTTGCTAAGTTTGAGCGCCAATTCCAAGATGAAGCCAGAAGATTGGCTATTTGTATCCATCCTCACATTGTCCGCGTCAGTGACTTTTTTGTGGAAGCTGGACTACCTTATATGGTGATGGAATACATTCGTGGCTATACTTTGGGAGAAGCATTTGTATTACCGGCTATACCCATCCCGGAAGCCACAGCAATTCATTATATTCGTCAAATTGGCTCGGCATTACAGGTGGTACATAACAATGGTTTGCTGCACCGGGATGTCAAGCCAGATAATATTATCCTCCGAGAGGGAACTCAGGAAGTAGTGCTGATTGATTTTGGCATTGCTCGGGAATTTAATCATGGTGTGAGGCAAACTCACACTGGAATGGTTTCTGAGGGCTATTCTCCCCTAGAACAATATTTAACCCAAGCACAGCGTACACCCGCTACAGATGTTTATGGTTTAGCCGCAACTTTGTATGCTTTGTTGACAGGACAGGTTCCGTTACCAGTATTGTTACGCGATCGCGAAAAAATGTCATCTCCTCGCGAACTGCAACCGCACCTGAGTGCGGCAGTGAATGAAGCCGTCATGCGTGGTATGGCCGTAGAACCTCAATTTCGTCCGGCAACCGTTGCAGAATGGTTGCAATTATTACCAGTATACAGCATGAATGCACAGCGAGCAGTGACAACTCAGACAGTACCAACTGTAGTCTTACCTGTGCAGCAGCGGCAAAAAGTTGTCCCCAAACGGCAAAAAAAGCTATCAAGCTCTGAGAACCAGGGTGCTGCTCGAATCTTGGTAGCTCTAACTGTAGCACTTGTTGCAGGCACAGCAGGTTTTGGTATTACTAGGATATTTTCTAATTCTCGCACACAGTTATCTTCACCAGAGCTATTTGAACAGCCCACAGTTGAGCCGGAACCAAAAACACCATTGGGTAATGCACCATCTTCATTGGAAAAAGAACAGATTAACAGGAGAGCAAATCCCCCTGTTTCCTTACCGCGTCGCTCTGTACCCGTGAGAACTCGTAGAACAGTCCAGGATGATGTTCCCCTGGTTCAGAAGCAAATTCCAAATACCAGTAACACCACTTCCACCGAAAGTGCGCCCCCACCCATATCTACTCAGCCATCAGTCACACCTAGCACTACTCCCACACCACCATTAGTGGAGAGATTACGAAAAATCCGTGATGATCGTGAGGCTTCACAGCAAAAGGGTTCCCAGGATAATACTTTACCGACTATAGGTAAAGATATGGCATCACCCCCCCCCGTGAGTCCATCCAATCCCACCATCAATATCCCCACACCGCCAGTGGAAACTCAACGGTCAACTCCTCCGCCTGTGGAAGTCCCAACTTGGGAAAACCAGCCGAATTAATTATCTATAGAAACCAAAAATCCACCTAAACATCTCAGGGTTTGGTGGACTTGTGTTTGGTTTTTAGTGGATCCGAGCAGAGTCGAACTGCTGTCCAAATTGGGTATTGACCCCCCGCTCATTCACAGGTTTAGCCTTTCTGACCCTCAAGGCGGGAATCGTTCATTATCCCGAACGTAGGATGCTCTGATTAAGTCTTAGCTAACAAGCCAACCAGAGAACACTTGTTAGAGCGTCCGTTGGGGGTTGGTCTCTAGTCCTTAACGGAGTCAAACCAGAGACGCTCGAACCTGTAAGAGGTTATTAGGCAACTGCTACTGGAGCAGGCTTACGAGCAAATTTAACGATGTTATTCGCATTTACTTTTGTTTTGAGCCTTTGATTTGCGAGAGGAGACTCACTCTCGACCTGAATCACAGAGTAGCTTTCGCCAACCTGTCGAAACCGTTACGGACCCATGAGCTTTATACTTTAATTATAATACGCCGTTGGGGAAATGTGTTGAGAGGGAAAAATTTTTCCGCAAATTTTGAGATGCTTTGATGGCGGAGGTTCTGGGGGCGTAGTATGACCATCCCCCAGCAGCAGTTAAACATCTCTACTGATTTTCCTGAGTGGCAACTTGAGGGAGCCCCATACTGTAGTTGGTGACGCGAGCAGAAAGATTATAGCTGATTTCACCTTTTTGTAGGAGCGATCGCAGATAATGCTCCAAGTCTGAGCCAATGCGACGTAAGTTATAATCAGTTAAATCTTGACCGCTGGAAGCTTCCACCAGTTGATCAAACTGGCGATAAACCTTTTGTAGAGTATCTTCGTTCCAGTTGAATTCGTTATCTGGGTCAATATCTAAGGTCAAGACCTGATTACTAGGAACCAGTTCGCCATCCCGATCAATTTCTGCGGCAAAAATTCGGATGTGCCGGGTTGTGGACTTGAGCAGCATCGGATTGTCCATAGCAAGGTGTAAGGTTGGGTTTGATTACACTGAATTGAAAGTCCCCGGCATCAAATACAGGGGGATTGTTGGTTTAAGCGGTAGGGCAGGTTCACAGATATCACTGACCATGAACGGGGATATTAATCAACCACCCTCCTATCCATCATTATAGACTCATGTCTGGGCTGAAATACCGGCTAATTCATGGCTGGGTAAAGATAGCTTGTTGTTGCATGGATGTTCTTAATATGTGTGAACTAACCCACCCTGTGTCATTCGTTGAATCTTTTCCGGAATTTTCAGGTGAATAAAACGTACATGAACTAATTCCAGGTAATCATAGTACAACTAGCTCTATCTTTAAGAAAAACCCATAAAACCGGTATTTATTTTCGGTAAAAATACTAAAAAAACTGTAAAAACTACAACTATTTTTCTAGGAAAAATGAAGTTAATGTAAAAAGTTTGAAAAAGCTTGAATAAGTTCTTACAGAAACTTTATTGTATAAGAGATCAAAAACTGAATAATAGTTATGGTTTAAACAAAAGCACATTTAGGTCAGGAAGATTACGACTTATCCCTGGCAGTGTGTCTAGAAAAAACACAGGAGAGTGAATATAAAATACAACGGTTGTGGATTGGAGAAAGGCTTTTAACTCCAGCATTATGGATACAAAAAAAATATAAAGAATTGTGGAAGGGGATATAATTCCTCACCCTCATGACCACCCAGTAACCTAATCCTCAAAATTATGAACTCGAAAGCATTACCACGCCAGATAAATAATATCGAAGTAGGCGTTTATGAGTGCGAAATTCATCTCAAGTTCCGGTTGATTGAAGAAAAAAGTCTATTAGGCGATCGCGAGCAACTCTTACAGGTATTGCTGGATGCATTGACAGAAGGCTCAGATGAGTTTCTGGAGATGCTGCAAGCATCTGTTAAAGCGCAGGAAGTGTCTGAGTTCAAAGCCTCACCACAAATGCGCCGCCAGTTGATGCGTTTACGTAATGCGGTTGATAATAGTCAATACTCTGAAGGCTAAAAATCTTCGGCTGTAATTGAGTAATTGCAAAATCACCGGTTGAGCATAGATATTTAGCTTGTATAACTTTATTCCATGGGCACAAGCTAAAGTTTACTCTAGTCTTTGAGAAGCCGAAAATAGCATCTACAACATCATAAATATTACCGTTTGCACTACGAAAACAATGGAGTTGTCAGTACAAGTGCTTTAACCAGGGTTGTGCTTCGATTTTGATCACAAAAAGCGTATTGATGTGGGGACTCTCAATCTAGGGGCTAGTGTGAAGTCAAAATACTAGCCTACATCCCCAATCGCCAGTGGAATTTCTATTGAGCCAGACCGTGTTCTAATGCAAAGCGAACTAACTCAGTGCGGCTATTGGTACCAGTTTTACTAAACAAACGACTGACGTATTTTTCAACATTACGGACACTGGTTTCTAAACGTCGAGCTATTTCTTTGTTCATCAACCCTTCAGCTACCAGATTTAAAACACTTTGTTCTCTGGGAGTTAAATCAATTTTAAAAGGGACTGGGGACTGAGAGATGGCAGTTCTTTGAGTTAACAAAGCCTTAATTTGAGCAATCTGATGAGCGAGTTCAGCAATATCAATGGCTTCCCTCTCTTCACCGGCGGTCGTAGTCTTAGTAGCTCGACGCGACAGTAAGTTCTCGACTATCGCCACTAACTCATCCGGGTCGAAGGGCTTGGGTAGGTAGGCATCAACACCCGCTTGGTAGCCCTGAATGCGATCGCCTGTCATCCCTTTAGCAGTTAAAAATACAACTGGGACTGTTTGAAACCGCGGGTCTTCCCGCAGTTGTCTAAGGAACTGATAGCCATCCACCAGGGGCATCATCACATCAGAAATCACTAAATCAGGTATATTATGCTGCATCAAATCCCACCCCTCACGGGCGTTACTGGCAACTTGAACGCTAAAACCACTTTCTTCTAAGTAGTCTTTCACAGCTTCCCGTAATCCTGGTTCATCATCGACCAGTAACAATTGTGCTGACATTTCAGTTTCCCTGTGTTGACCTGCTATATAAAACCTAGACAAAACTAGACTTTACTTTCTACTTCAACGGGAGCATGGGAGCAGTTATCCCCGGTGTAGACTTTCACGCCTTAGCCAGACGCGATTGTGTTCCAATTAAGTTTCTGAAAAATACTACCACCATCATTGCTTGGTTTTCGCGTCGGCAATAGTCTCAATTCAATACTTGATATCACCTTATTATATATCAAGTAGTTGATTTTTTACTAAAAATATATTGATTTTTGTCAATACAAGTATAGTTTTGTCTATAAAATTGTCAACTTAGGACTTGCTCTTTCCAATTTAGCGAAATTTGGTAGGTATTGGGTAAGATGCTACTACTCCCCATACACATAATCCGGGGCTAAAATTTTCAATTTCTCATACTCGAACCGACAGGTTGGTTAGTTTGGGGGGCTGGAGGTTGAGCGAAGTTCTCGCCCGAAAGTGCCGCGATCGCCCCAGCATATTGGGGATCATTGCGAGTCCCAAATAAATCCGGATTGCTAGCCAGCTGACGCTGTTGTGCTGCTGTCAAATTTATCTTAATATCTGGGACAATTCCCTTTTTATTAATATCTGTACCTTTGGGGGTGTAATAGTGGGCAATGGTCACCGCCAGACCTGACCCATCTACCAGTTCATGAACAGATTGCACCATTGCTTTGCCAAAAGTTTGACTACCAATAACTACAGCCCGGTTATTATCCTTGAGCGCCCCCGTCAGGATTTCACTAGCACTAGCCGAATTACCATCTACTAATATTGCCAAAGGTCGCCGAGTGAGGGCGGTGCGATTCGCGTGAGTTAGCTCACTCCCCCCCGCACGGTTGACCGTGCGGACAATCCCGCCATTATCCAACCACATCCGGGCAATTTCAATGCTGGAATTTAACAGACCGCCAGGATTTCCGCGCAAATCTAAGACAAAAGCATCCGCGTTTTGACTGTTTAAATCTCGAATGGCTCGACGCATTTGGTCCGATGTATGGCCACCAAACTCTCGCAGGCGGATATAGCCAATGCGGCGATTACCTTCTTGTTGGAGAGTATAATGCACCGTAGGCACTTCAATTGTGGCTCGTCTGAGCTGTAAATCAAAAGCACCGCGCCCTATTCTTCCTAATCGCAGGGTTATGGGAGCACCAACTTGACCACGAATTAACTCAGATGCCTTTTCTACTCCAATTTTATCAGTAGTTTGGCCATCAATTGCCAAAATCTCATCCCCTGCTTTGATCCCTGCTTTGAACGCCGGCGAGTTGGCGATCGCCTCTACAACCGTAAGGCGGCGAGTTTGCTGATTCACTTCCATGCGAATCCCAATCCCAGAGACTTCCCCTGATGTTTGCCTGGCGAGAGATTGATATTGTTGGGGATCCATAAACCGTGTGTAAGGATCACCCAGTTGTTGTAAAGCTTCGCGAATTGCCACATAAGCTTGTTCATGAGAAGAATACTCTTTGCTTAACAAGCTCTGCCTAGTCGCTAGCCAATCTTGTTGATTAAAACTGCCATCAACATACTCACGATTTACCAATTGCCATACCTGGTCAACTAACGCTTTCGGACTATCTTCAAAGGCCGCCAGAACGCAGCGAGTCCAACCAGAGCCAAATACTGAAACAGTGGTAGTTGTGGCGATCGCTCCCCCAATCAAGACTAATTGGAGTGGTGAGTAACCTTTCGCAGATTGGTTCATGTATATCAGTGGAATATAGTTGTTTTATTTACACTTTAGCAATCAGACTCTTGAAACGCTTTTCACTCTTTATTCTTTTATGGATCTCACCTTTACACTCTATATTCTTCTTTAAGAATATAGCACTTTCCTCAGGGGATTATAGGTTTTTTCGAGATTATTTAAGGAAGCAATGATTACCGACCTTAACTACACAATAGTATCAGTTTATACAAAAAATACCCGCATCAAAAATCCCTCTGGGTCAAGTGTCAATCACCCAGGCTCTTTAGCGCCGGTAAATCCTCATAATTGTAGACAGAGGAACCTCCGCAAAATAACTTTGCTGAAATTGTTCTTCCCTGATAGCGGCTAAAAATCTTTCTACAGATGCGTCGTTCATAATTTCTGAGTGGGTGAAGGGATTCCAACTGATTTGCACCTGAGTGTCTTGTGTAGTCACTCTGAACCCCAAACACTCTAAAGCTTCGAGTCCCAATAATAAGGTCTGGTCATGGACACCAAGTTTTTCTAAAAGTTGGCGGTGGGTGACTGGTTGATTTGTCCGACTGAGATATTTAGCAATCCCAACCAAGGTTAGCCAAATTTCCTCGGGTGGTTGATGCAGGGGTTTCGACCAGGCGATCGCTAATTGTTGATGATGAGAGAGCGATTGCTTTAAGCATACACGTAAATCTTCCCACTGACAAGGACAATCTCTAATTAGATGTGGTGAATCCTGATTATTCAAAATCGAGTATTCCTGATTACGTAAATCTATTATTCCCTCAGTATTAACACCACAAATCACCGAGTTAGCCGCAGGACGCACAGCAATTAATCTGATTTCATAACGTTTTTTAAAAGTGTTGTAGTCGAGTTCAGCAATACAATCACACCTATCTGGCGGTAACTCATCTTGATAGTGTCCCCACCAAACACCAGGAAACGTGGTTTTAGTGGACTCATCCCGAATATTAAAATCAGTCTTAATGTACTGTACCTTTTTTCCTCTGCAATCCTCCTGATTACGATGCCAAGCATTTTCAAACCAGCAATTTTTAATTAAAAGTGTTGGTACAGGGTTTCCCATCCCACAGGGTTCTAGTAATTTAAGCTCCCCAAATAACTCTTTGCCTAAATCAGCCACAGTTACCATCAAATCCGCTTCCACACTAGGTGTAAGAGTTTTTCCCCCTAAAGATTGTCGCAGCTGTTGATTAATTGCCTCCGTGAATAAAGGAATATTCTCCGGTAATAAACTCAACCCAGCAGCAAAGGGATGACCTCCAAATCTCTGTAACAAATGTGCTTGCTTTTTGACTAACTGGTATAAATCAACAGAATTCACTGAACGGGCAGAACCACGGGCTAATGAGAGTCCTTTTGTTGCTTCACCGAGGATCTGTGTACTTAATAAAATTGTGGGACGGCCTGTTTCTTGGGCTACTTGTCCCGCAACCAAACCCAATACTCCCGTTGGCCATTGGCTATCTTCCAACACAATCACACTGGTGGTTGATAAGTCTATCTCAGAGAGTTTTTGTAATACTTGGGCTTGTACATCTTTCTGTAAGGACTTGCGACGGGTATTAGCTAGTTCCGCCACTTCGGCTAATTGATCACAATATTCAAGATCACGACTAGTTAATAACTCTACGCACAAACTAGCATCGCCCTGAATGCGACTAACAGCATTAATCCGTGGACCCAGACCGAAAGAAATATCTGTCGGGCGATCGCCATTTTTCTGGCATAATTCTAATAATCGCCCTATACCTGGCCGTCGTCGTACTGTCGGTGGTTGTTGGAAGTCTGCCTGTAATCTTTGAATACCTAATTGTGCTAAATAGCGACAATCTCCACTCAGCTGCACCAAATCCGCAATTAATCCTACAGCAACCAAATCCCATAAATCCGTTAATGGCTCTTTGGGAACATCAGGTAAACTTTGGTATAGTGCTTCTACCAACTTAAAAGCTACCGCCACCCCGGACAGATGAAATAACTGATGTTGACTTGGTAAATACCGGGGGTTAATAATTGCCGTCACTGGTGGGCGCTCTTCAGGTAAAGTGTGATGGTCTGTAACTATAATGTCTATACCCAAGCTTTGAGCATAAATAATTTCATCTATATTAGTACTACCAGTATCGCTGGTTACAATTAACTTACAACCTTGTCGGTGTAAATTATCGATTCCCTGATAATTAAGTCCGTGGGATTCCGTGAAGCGATTGGGGATGTAATAAATTAAGCGGGTATTTTTAGAAAAAAACTGTCCCAAACCATCCCATAAAACAGCAGTAGCAGTAATGCCATCAGCATCAAAATCTCCCCAGATAGCAATTTTATCATTGTTATTTAGTGCTTGTTGCAGCCTAGCCATAGCTAAGTGCATTTCTTCCCCAAACTCCAAAGGACTAGCAGGGTGATAATTCTTATAGTCAGCAAAAGCCGCTAATTTTTCAGCGTCCTTAATTCCCCTTTGCCATAATAATTGTGCTGCATACAATCCCCTTGATTTTGGTGTATACTGTTTCACCATATGGATAAACCACTCAGGTGGTTGTTCAGGTGTTGAAAGAATCCACTCCATAGAATTAGTTAAAAATTGATAATTATATAACTTAGCGAAAACAACTTACAATCATGTAAACTAAATTCACAACATCGGGTTGATCTGTGTTAATATCTAGTTGATTAATTCTTATGATTTAGAGATATTCATTCATCATTGCTCAGAGCCTCATTGACCAGAGGATTGCAGATCACCTTATTCACAAGTCCATCAGGTTTACCAGCGCGAATTGCAGGACGAGTGCGCCTGTAACCGGCTCTTTCCGCCTTTTGATGTTCATAATCAATGAGTCTGCCATAATGTTCATGCTTGCTTAAATTCATCGACAAGAAAATATGCTGGCGGATATTGCCAAATCCTTTACGGTTAAAAAACTTGACAGCCGGATTATTAGTAGGGTCTGTATCTACCAGCATGAAACGCGCCCCATCTTCAATCATCCTGGAGATAACATGATCAACTAACTTATCTGCTACACCCCGACGCTGAAATTTTGGATTCACAGCTAACCATAGTATATAACCATAAGTCCAGGAAGCTTTAGTAATAATAGTTCCCAGAATAAACCCCGCTAACTCCCCATCTGTTTCCGCAACTAGACAATATTCTGGGTCTGTATTGTAAAGTCCAATTACCTCCCATTCGTCCCAGGTGCGATATAAATAAGGATATAAATCGCTAGTAAATAACTGTTCTCCCAGGTGGTAAACAGGGGAAATATCATCAATACCTAATTCACGAACATAAATCAAATCAGTTTCATCAAAACTTTTCATATTACAATCTCCCTATAATTCATAGGGTTACTTCTTGAATATTGGCAAGATTTGGTAAATTCTGTTGATGTTCTCCCCCGGCTTGTGTCCGTTGGCAAAGTATGGCAAAATGACAATAATTACAGGTTTTACTATTTTCCGGTACTTGTGGAAATGGCCTGTTTCTCTGGTAACCTTCCAGCCAACGGGTTAATTTATTTAACAGTTGAGCAAGTTTTTCGGCTGTGCGCTGATGCTGGAGATTGTCGTAATTAAATTGAATATTTTGCGGTTCACCTTCCGACTGGACAAACCAGTAAGTCATAGAAATATTTTGGGGTAAATAGGCGCTTGTTTCAGCCAAAACATATAAATAGAGACGTGTTTGCCAATTCTGTTCTAACTTGCGTTTATTTGGTGGTTGAGGATGGGTTTTCCAGTCGATAATGTGCGCTTT
The DNA here is from genome assembly GCF_028331025.1 of Anabaenopsis arnoldii. Lineage (NCBI taxonomy): Bacteria > Bacillati > Cyanobacteriota > Cyanophyceae > Nostocales > Nodulariaceae > Anabaenopsis > Anabaenopsis arnoldii. Next base: position 22,692 of record NZ_JAQMUH010000095.1, read on the forward strand.
GTCAGCGTCTGCGATCAGTAGATCATAAATAACCGTGAGTAAGTAGTTTTGAATTTGCAGCGTGCGATAATGTTCGCCTTCACGGAAGCTTAGGGGTACGGTGGGTGTTAAAAGTTCTGGTGCTACATTGGTCAAACCTGATATCCAGCTTTCCAGTCGAGTATCTGCTTGGAGGAACCCAGCAATCGGTAAACCCATTTCTCGCTGTTGCATTAGCAGGTGAAAGCGACTACCCAAAACTTGGTGTTCCTGATGTTCGGGACTGGAGGGAGAGTGAAGTTTTTCTAAGTAAACTTGTTGGAATTTACGCGGACAAGTTTCTAGTAAGTTGAGATGTGCTTGGGATAGGTGTAATAGTGGAGTTGTTTCTGACGACATTCTTTTATAGCATTTCCCATGCTCGTGAGGTACAAATTTTTTTAGTTTGAGGGAACAGGGAACACCGGAATTGGTGTGTACTTCATGAGACTGAAAAAGGCTTTATTAAAACACGAAGAGTTTGTGAAATTATAGACAAATCTACAAAGTCACTTTACCAGGGGTAAACCTGATTCGAGTTACTCCTAACCCCTCTATCCCGTCTGCAAAAGCGTTCAGGACTGCTTTTCTTAATATGTTGTACGCCCCATTTAAATCAGCGTTTATTAACCTTCCATTGGAAGCTTTATACAACCCACGAGCTACTC
>NZ_JAQMUH010000096.1:0-116317 GCF_028331025.1 Anabaenopsis arnoldii
TCGATTTCATCAATAAACACCACTAAAGGAAGGGATGAAATCTTTGCCCATGATTCTAATGCTGCTCCAATCCGTCGCCCTACAGGAGCATCAGGCCATTTAGGGGGTTGTAATTCATCGGGTAACCTGTGACTAATAGCACCACGCCAAGCGTCTAAAATGGCTAATTCGGCAATATCTGGTTTATCTGGAAAAGCCGCCCCCACCTCTACAGATACCATGACGGCGGTGTACTTACCACTGGCTGTTAATTCCTGTGCTAGGGTGAGCATGGCAGTAGTTTTACCGGTTTGTCTGGGTGCATGGATGACAAAGTAATTGCGCTGCGCAATCAGGCGTTTTAACTCTGGTAACCGTTCGGTGGTAGGTAGGGTATAGTGTATATCGGGTTGACAAGGGCCAGCGGTGTTAAACCATTTAGTCATAAAAGTTTAAGTATAGGTTGATTTGATTATAACTCCCATGATTGTTGACGGTTGACGGTTGACTGTTGACTGGGATAGATGACTAGGCTATCCGCTTCATAGAGAATTGGTATTAAACCTCAGAGTTTTCTGCAACCTAGGTACACAAGTAAAGGTAAAATTAAGAATCTATCTTGAAATCACCGCATCTATAAGCCCCATGTATTGCGATTACCTGGTACAAATTCTGACTGCTCGTGTGTATGATGTTGCCCAGGAAACCCCCCTGGAATATGCCCCTAATCTCTCAAAACGACTGAATAATAATCTCTTGCTGAAGCGGGAAGATATGCAGTCAGTGTTTTCTTTTAAGCTGCGGGGTGCTTATAACAAGATGGTAAATCTGACACCAGAACGGCTAGCTCAAGGTGTAATTGCCGCATCTGCGGGGAATCATGCTCAGGGTGTGGCTTTGGCTGCTAGTCGGTTAGGTGCGCGAGCAATTATTGTCATGCCGGTGACTACCCCCCAAGTTAAAGTAGATGCGGTGAAAGCTAGGGGGGGAGAGGTGGTATTATATGGTAATACCTATGATGATGCCTACGCTTATGCTCGTGAGTTGGAGGCAGAAAAAGGATTGACTTTTATTCATCCCTTTGATGATCCTGAGGTGATTGCTGGACAGGGGACAATTGGGATGGAGATTTTACGGCAATACCAGCAACCCATCCATGCAATTTTTGTGGCTATTGGTGGCGGTGGTTTGATTTCGGGAATTGCTGCTTATGTTAAACGATTGCGTCCGGAAATTAAAATCATCGGTGTTGAACCTGTGGATGCTGACGCTATGTCACAATCGCTGAAGGCGGGACATCGTGTCCGTTTACCCCAGGTGGGTTTATTTGCTGATGGGGTGGCGGTACGAGAAGTGGGTGCAGAAACCTTTCGTTTATGTCAGAATTACGTAGATGAAGTTATTTTAGTAGATACAGATGATACCTGTGCGTCCATTAAAGATGTGTTTGAGGATACACGTTCAATTCTAGAGCCGGCGGGTGCATTAGCGATCGCAGCTGCTAAAGCCTACGCGGAACGAGAACAAATTCAGGGAAAAACCTTGATTGCTGTAGCTTGCGGTGCTAATATGAACTTTGACCGTCTGCGGTTTGTGGCGGAACGCGCCGAATTTGGCGAACGTCGTGAGGCTATTTTTGCAGTAGCTATTCCCGAAGAACAGGGTAGTCTGGGTAAATTTTGTCAATGTATAGGCGATCGCAATCTGACTGAATTTAATTATCGCATAGCCGACGAAAAAGAAGCCCATATTTTTGTCGGTGTACAAATCCAAAACCGTGCTGATGCAGTCAAAATGGTAGAAACCTTTGAAACTTATGGTTTTAAAACCATTGACTTAACCGATGATGAACTGACAAAATTACACCTGCGCCACATGGTGGGTGGACATTCTCCCCTAGCTCATAATGAATTACTCTACCGGTTTGAATTCCCCGAACGTCCCGGCGCTTTAATGAAATTTGTCGGTTCTATGAGTCCTAACTGGAATATTAGTATGTTCCACTACCGTAACAATGGGGCAGATTACGGGCGAATTGTGGTAGGAATGCAAGTACCTCCCCAGGAAATGCAGGAATGGCAAGCATTTTTAGATACCCTTGGTTATCGTTATTGGGATGAAAGCCAGAATCTGGCGTATAAACTGTTTTTGGGGTAGCTCTATTTCTACCCCAAATATAAGACAATTTTAGGCTTTTAATTCCGCGTGTTCTTCAAAGATAAAATGTTCATCCCGTCCCTTGATACTGTCGTCTGGCCATTTCACCCAATAATGTCTTTCTTCCAAACGAGCATCTAAAAAGGGATATTCCCCCGGAACAATATTTTCTAAAGTTTCTGGGAGTAAGTCTGAGGATTGATCTGTGGAAGGTTTGAGGATGGTTGGCTGTTTAATGATTAACGTACCAGGTAAACTGGTATCCTCTGGGGGAGGTGGAGGAGCATCTTTACCCACTAAGCCAACTTTGATCGCTTCGGCCATTTTTTCGGCATCAAACAGATCCATATCGGCTTTAGAATCAATAAAGCAACATTCTACTAGAATCGCCGGCATGGAAGTATTCCTGATGACAAAAAAAGCGGGTTTGCTTTTAACTCCTCTGTCCTTAAATCCTAGTTTGACAATTTCATTGAGCACTCTGCGAGCAATAGCTTGGGAAGCATTGCTAATGGCGAAAACTTCTGAACCTCTGGGAGCATTTGTAGGAGAAAACGCGTTGAAATGTATAGACACAAAGATGTCTACTTGATTGGCGTTAGCTTTACTAACTCGTTGACGAAGAGAATCACTTGATGAGGTGGCGGTGCTAGGAGTGCAATTGATCACACTGTGACCCAATGCAGTTAATTTTTGCATCAGGCGAGTGCCTACATCTTTAGTTAGGACATCCTCTCTTTTTATACCTACTGCACCAGTATCACGGGGAGGGCAGTTGTGTCCTATGTCAATTCCAAATTTCATACGAGGATTTCCTTAAAGGCTAATCAATCACGGTTTATTGACACTCTCCGGGCTGAATCCCCGGAGATTCTTGGTTCAACGAGTGCACTTAGATTAGACACCTTGCGGTACTTAACCCAGAGGTGGTTCTCTCCTAAGCGCGTTAACTTTCCGAGTGCTCCTCGGTAGTTGGATTACTCCAAGAATTTGTTTGACTTAAATTCGCTTGTAGGCTTACTAGTATATGTAAATTTTTATCATACATATATTTTGAAGCCGGCCTTATACTTATAGCCATTAAGATGACTTATGTCATCTATCTAAAGATAGATATTAGATAAATATTTTTCGTATCTAGGGTTACTATTTGATAGGGTAGGGTGGGGTAAACCATAAAAAACTCAGTACACAGGTAACACAGGATAATCAATCGATCGCCTTTTCGGTGTTCTCCTCCATAATGAATTGTGATAGCCATAGAAGTTTAGAAACGGTAAATATGCACAGCAGCGAAAAACTATCTCTCCCCCTGATGGGTTGCGGCACTTGGGCATGGGGTAATCAACTACTCTGGGGATATAATCAAAGCATGGATGGACAGTTACAAGCTGTGTTTAACCTGTGTGTGAGCAGTGGTGTAACTTTGTTTGATACAGGTGATTCCTACGGAACTGGAAGATTAAACGGACGCAGTGAGTCACTCCTGGGACGATTTACCAAAGAATATCAAGGTGCAAATCAAGAGCATATCTGCATTGCGACCAAGTTGGCGGCTTATCCTTGGAGATGGACAAGTCAATCAATGGTCAAAGCTTGTCAGTCATCGGCTCAACGCTTGGGTAAAAATGTTGATTTAGTGCAGATGCACTGGTCTACAGCTAATTATGCACCTTGGCAAGAATCAGGTTTGTTAGATGGTTTAGCTGATTTATACGCACAAGGATTAGTTAAGGGGGTGGGCTTATCTAATTATGGACCCAGACGTTTACAATTTGTACATCAAAAATTTGCGGCGCGGGGCGTTCCCATTAAGACTTTACAAGTCCAGTATTCTTTACTATCTACCTATCCGGTGACTGAATTAGGTCTCAAAGATGTTTGTGATCAATTGGGGATAAAATTAATCGCCTATAGTCCTTTAGCATTGGGGATATTAACTGGAAAATATACAGAAACTGGGAATTTACCCCCTGGTATCCGGGGTTTATTATTCAGACAACTATTACCAGGAGTGCGATCGCTGGTGGAATGTTTGCGGGAAGTGGCAAAATCTAGAAATAAAACTATGTCTCAAGTAGCAATTAACTGGTGTATTTGTAAGGGAACCATTCCCATCCCCGGTGCGAAAAGTGTGGAACAAGCACGGGAGAATATTGGTGCTTTAGGATGGCGGTTAGACTCTGGCGAAATTACCGCATTAGATCAAGCTGCAGCCAGTACAGATAAAAAAATGGTACAAAATATATTTCAAACGCGGTAAAAATACTGGTAGAGACGCAGGTAATCACATCTCTACCCACAGGCTTAATTTTGGAATCTATGATTTACCCTCAGCTATCGCTATCAGGAAAAACCCATTGAGGTGGTTCCATGATTTTCTTGCGCAGGCGTTCTTCTGCGATCGCCAGCATTTGGTCTAAGGAAGTTTCTTGAATAAATTTGCTTGTGGCTTCTCTAAATTCGATATTGGGGCAATTATCCCCTAAAACGCAGCCATTAACGCAGGCTTCGGCACAATTGATTTTTTGTTCCATAGTGAATTCCTCTCTAGTGAAAATATATGATCTCAAACTCTTGCTACTCTAAGAGCATATATATATATAAACCCAATACAATTTTTTGCTAAAAAGGGCGCTTATGTCGGAACTCTTAGCTATTACCGGAACCATCGCCGCCATCGCTACGGCTGTGGTTCCCCAACAAGGTAGCGTTACTATTGTACGGGTATCTGGTTCCCAAGCAATGGCGATCGCTCAAACCCTATTTTACGCTCCTGGGGGTCAGGTTTGGGAGAGTCACCGCATCCTTTACGGTTATATTCGTCATCCCCAGACCCAACAATTAGTAGATGAAGCTTTATTATTAATCATGGCAGCACCCCGTTCTTATACTCGTGAGGATGTGGTAGAATTCCATTGTCATGGTGGTATGATTACAGTGCAGCAAGTCTTACAACTGTGTTTAGAACAGGGTGCTAGACTGGCTCACCCAGGAGAATTTACTCTCCGGGCTTTTTTAAATGGACGACTAGATTTAACCCAAGCTGAAAGTATAGCAGATTTGGTGGGAGCGCGATCGCCCCAAGCTGCTCAAACTGCTTTAGCTGGTTTACAGGGAAAATTGGCTCATCCCATCCGACAGTTACGCGCTGACTGTTTAGATATTCTGGCAGAAATTGAAGCCAGGATTGACTTTGAGGAAGACCTACCCCCCCTGGATGATAAAGGCATCATATCACAGATTAATCAAATTGCTGCCGAAATTAGTAAATTATTAGCCACTAAAGATCAAGGTGAACTGCTGCGAACAGGTTTAAAAGTGGCGATTGTGGGACGACCAAATGTCGGTAAGTCCAGCTTATTAAATGCTTGGAGTCAGAGCGATCGCGCTATTGTCACTGATTTACCAGGTACTACCAGGGATGTAGTGGAGTCCCAGCTAGTGGTGGGGGGGATACCTGTACAAGTCCTGGATACAGCTGGAATTAGGGAAACCGTAGACCAAGTAGAAAAAATTGGTGTAGAGCGATCGCGTCGTGCTGCTAGTGCTGCTGATTTGGTATTATTCACCATTGATGCTGCTGCGGGATGGACTGAGAATGATGAGGAAATTTACCAACAAGTAAAAGACCGTCCCTTGATTTTAGTGGTTAATAAAATTGACTTAGTAGAAAATACATCTATTGTATCTAGTAAATATCCTGATAATGTTGAGGAAATTGTTACCACATCAGCGGCTAAAAATCAAGGAATTGATGCTTTAGAAACAGCCATTTTAAAGATAGTTCAAACCGGAAAAATACAAGCTGCTAATTTAGATTTAGCCATCAACCAACGACAAGCCGCAGCTTTAACTAAAGCTAAAATATCTTTAGAACAAGTACAAATGACAATAGCTGCACAATTACCCCTAGATTTTTGGACAATCGACTTACGAGGCGCAATTCAAGCATTAGGAGAAATTACCGGAGAGCAAGTTACAGAATCTGTATTGGATAGAATTTTTAGTAAATTCTGTATTGGTAAGTAAATCTTATGGTGTGGGTAGATTACCCCCTTTTACCCTACAGATTTAATCCCAGATAATCCTGAGAAAGTTACCACAGATAAACACAAATGGGGTAAAATACATTATGTTAATCCTCCATTCATCAAGATGAAATAAATGGCTTTTGGAAATTATCTTAATGCTGCTAATGCCTTAATTGTTGGTGCTAGTCAGGGGATAGGTTTGGGTTTTGTGAAAAATTTATTGGAAGATAGTAGAATCAAAAAAATTTATGCAGCCTATCGTCAAAGAGAAACAGCAGGGGAATTAATCGCTTTACAAAACGAATATCCTGATAAATTAACTTGTTTATCTATGGATATTACCCAAGAGTCCCAAATTGTCGCAGTTATCCAACACATCAAAGCCGAAGTCAACCGGTTACACTTAGTAATTAACTGTGTCGGAATATTACACGACGACACCTTACAACCAGAAAAAAGTTTAAAACAAATCAATTCAGAAAATTTACTACGCTACTTCCAAGTTAATAGTATTGGTTCTATTCTACTGGCTAAACACCTGTTACCCTTATTCCGCCATCCTGAACCCAGCGTTTTTGCGAGTATTTCTGCTAAATTAGCTAGTATTGGCGACAACCAACTGGGTGGTTGGTATGGTTATCGTGCTTCTAAAACCGCACTGAATATGTTTATGCGGACAGCAGCAATTGAGTATGGGAGAAGTTCCCCTAAAACGCTATTAGTTACTTTACATCCTGGGACAACAGATACAAGTCTATCCCGTCCATTTCAAACAAATGTCACCAAAGACAAGTTATTCTCTGTAGAACGTACGGTTAAGCAACTCTTACAGGTGATTTCACAACTGGAAGAAGGCGACAGCGGTCAATTTTTCTCTTGGGATGGAAGTAGGTTACCTTGGTAGCTGAAATTAACTGACGCTGAGGAAAACCCATGAAATTTTTTATTCCCGCTGCTAATGACCATACCAGAGCGGAAGATGTTTATCACAAGATTGCTCAATTCGCCCAAGCTCCAATTACTCAAAAGCGGATTTGGAAGTTAAGCTGGGTTGAGAACGGTGTCAAGATGGAATCTGAAGTGGGTAGACCTTTACCATTTCCATATCTCACCGGTCAAGAGCTAGTTTTAGCTATTTTTGATTGTGAAAACCTGTATAAAATTTGTACTCTCACTCATGGAGCAGTGAAAGGAAGACCTGTGTTAGTGGTAAAAAACTCCCAATGCTCAGTAGTCTATTTTTCCCCTGATATCAATAGTAATTAAATCGGGAGGTTAACTTGTATTTGAACATCAAGAATTATGATTAACTCATGAGTTCCAAGAGGTTTGATTAAAATTTCTACTAACAAGTATTTTGTGGAAGACTCAGCTGATTTAACCCCCGCAACGATTGAGCGGGTAAAACAAGGTGTAGCTGCTGCCAGCGATCGCGCTGTACGGGATATAATCAAAGAAGTTCTTCAGGGTCTGGAAGTTATTAGTCAAGGACATCCAGAAACTAAAATTCATCCCCTGGTGCGTCGTTGGGTATTGCGAACTTTCATCCATACTTTGTTTCGCGTACGGGTGGAAAACCTGGAGAGAATACCGGAAAAACCAGCTATCCTCGCAGCGAACCATCTCCACCATATCGACCCCTTACTACTGCTCGGGGAACTCCCCACCCATCCCCAATACTACGTTCTGGGTGATGCTCGGACTCTTTATAATAAGTGGTGGAAGCGTTTTATATTGCGCTTCGTGGGTGGTGTGATTCCTTTAGAACGTATCTGGAAAGAAGAAATAGCAGTCATAGAAGCAAGTAAGCACCAACGACAAGACCTTCTAGAACTCGCTCAAGCAATTGAGGACAATGTACCCACCGGGGAGGATATCTCCACCCTGCGAAAAATTAACCGCATTGTCCAGGGTTTGTTATCCCGTGGTAACGGACTGGTTGTATTTCCCGAAGGACGCTTAGGAAGCACAGAGGGTCAGTTACATCCTCTGAAGCGAGGAACAGTAGTTTATGCTTTGCGGGCTGGTGTACCTATAGTACCGGTTGTAATAATTGGTACACAAGACCTGTATTTAGGCAAAAAGTTAACTGTACGCTTCGGGGAACCATTATACTTTTCTCAAACTTCCAGAATTAAGCGTCAGGAAGTAGATTCAGCATTAGAAACCTTACAAAACGCTTTACTGAGTCTGTTACCCACTGACTATGTAGAACCAAAAGGAATTAAGATTTTGCGTCATTTTCTCAATCATATGTTCTGGTAGTTCAAGAGAAGATTACTTCCCACGCCATAAGTTTTGTAAAGACCGCAAAACTTTGACAATGATTTCTTCTAACCATAGTATAATTTTATCGAGCCACTCTAGCAGTTTCTCTAAAGGGTGCTTATCATAGCCCATAAAAGTTGCGGGAACTTCTATCCAGTCTGGCGCAAATTCCAGGTTATGGTACTTATTCTCAGTTGTAGCTGGGGAATTAACCCCTGGAGAGGTTTTTACAGACCTTTGCAACCAAGCAGATTTGGTCTGGATCTGACTATCAGACCCACTTAGGGATATGACTGTCGGATCATGACTAAACAAATCATGGAAATCTAACCAGGAATCTCCGACTAAATCTTCTGAATCAGGGTATTTTGCCAGGATTTTTTCCGGTGATTTTTCCAGTTTTTTATGTTTATTTCCCCCAAAAAAGTAATTAATTGCAGCTGCAATTAAATCCCTAATATTCAGTTGATTAGTTTCTAAACTATCAGCATTGACTGCTATATCCTCTGGTTTGCCATAAATCAATATTTTTAGCTCAGTTTGAGCAATTGCAATCATCTCTTGGCTGCGCTTTTGTATAGGTAACAAAGCCTTGGTTTCCCATTTAGCCACAGATGTATCCAACCAGGAAATTAATTTATTAGTTGGAAATGAATTATTTGGTCTACTTTCCGGCAAAGCTGGTATATTTACTTTACTTATGCCGGTAATTGTTGCTAAAATATATTTTTTAATCTTGCTAATTAATTGACTGTGTGGTTGGTTTTCAGGTAACTGCCAAGGTGGTTGAGAATTTTCTAATTCAAAGATTATCCTGGCGGCTAATTTTGCTTGTTGGTTGGGTGTGAGAATATCTAAAATTTTATTCTCAGTAGTAACAAGTACCAAATTACGACTTACCAAGTGTGTAGCAATTCCCTGAATCACCTGATAGGGTGGGGTGGTTATCCTCCTACTACCATTCCCTAGCCATATGTTACGTTCATTTATAGGTAACGCCACCCTATCGCCATCAGAAAATTTTCTGGGTGGGGTAGGGAGATAACGCCCAAGTTTTGACCGCAAAAACCGGAAAAATCTCACAGGTGCTGATTCAGAGTCAGAAGGTAAACTTCTGACTGCTGCTAAGACTCGTTCAATGGGTGCGTCAGATTTAGGCTCTTGCGGTTGTAACTTCAGTCTGGGTGGTGATTTAGCCTCTAAAGTTTTATTTGCTAATTCTGTGGGATGAAATAATTGGTAGAGGGGGTAAAGCAATATTTCCAGACTCCACTTACTTGCAACTTGCAAATGTCGGAAGGTGTGATCCCACTGTTGTGTCAACCGCCGAGTTTGCTGGTGGACAAAATTTAGTAGTCTACTTTGATAACGACCCAGAGAACCAGACATAATAATGGTGATTTGCTTTTTTTGAGTCTTGTTGAGTGGAGAGACTCCCCCCCAAGAATAATATATGTAATTAACCCTATTTTATCGAAAATATGACCCTGCCCATGTCAAAATCTCACACTGAATTTATTTTGGCAACTATTGAGCAACTGCGCTCTTATTCTCAGGTAAATGTCCAGTCTGGTTGGGTAGGTTGGGAATGTGACTGTCAGATTACTGAAATTGATATATCTCAAATCTCAGCGGGGAACCCTGTAAATCTCAATGCTAAAGCCCATATTGCTTGGACAAGGGGTAAAAAGGTGCTGTGGTTGGTACAAAAGTTTGTAGTTCCCGCAAATTTACAGGGTTATTCTGTAGCGGGTTTGTCTTTACGCCTGGCTTTGGTGTGGTGGGCCGATGTGGCTGAGATTTATGTGAATGGGGAGTTAGTGCTACAGGGAGATTTATTTGATTGTTCCCCCAGGGTGCTGCTAAGTCAAGGGGTGAAGGCTGGGGATGAATTTGTTGTGACTATACGTTTAGTCAGTCCGGGACATGATGATGGTGCTTTGGTGCGATCGCATCTAATTTATGAGTCTAATGATCATGATCATCCAGATCCGGGTTTTATGGCTGATGAGTTGGCGGTGGTACAACTGTTTTTAGCAAAGTTTGCGCCGGAACGTTTGGTTGATTTGGCGCAGGGGTTGCGGGAGGTAACAAACCCCAGGGGGACACAGATCGCCAACAAGGAGCTACGGGAAGTTTATCAGCGGTTATCGGGGTTGATCAACAGTTTAAATCCTAAAATCTATTTATTAGGTCATGCTCATTTAGATTTAGCATGGCTTTGGCCGGTGAGTGACACTTGGAAAGCGGCGCAAAATACTTTTGAGTCGGTTTTGCGGTTACAGGCTGATTTTCCAGAGTTGATTTTTTGCCATTCTACCCCAGCCCTTTATGCTTGGGTAGAGGAACATCGCCCAGATTTGTTTAGGCAAATTCAAGCCCAGGTAGCAGCTGGACGCTGGGAGGTTGTGGGGGGTTTGTGGGTGGAACCGGAATTAAATTTGATTTCCGGTGAGTCTATTGTACGTCAGCTGTTGTATGGTCAGCGTTATATCCAAGCTAAGTTTGGTAAGTTGTCCCCGGTAGCTTGGTTACCGGATACTTTTGGTTTTTGTGCGACTTTACCCCAGTTTCTAGTTAATGCTGGTATTGAGTTTTTTGTAACTCAAAAGTTACGCTGGAATGATACTAGCCAATTTGATTATGACGCTTTTTGGTGGCGATCGCCTGATGGTAGTCAAATCTTTAGTATGATGTCCGCACTTATCGGTCAAGGTATTGACCCGGTACAAATGGCAACATACGCTGATGAATGGCAAAGCAAAACCGGTTTTAAACAGTCCCTGTGGCTTCCCGGGGTGGGTGACCATGGGGGCGGTCCTACCCGTGATATGCTAGAAACTGCCCAACGCTGGCAAAGGTCTGATGTTTTCCCAGATTTAGAGTTTACCACCTCACAAAAGTATTTACAGCAAATCCAGGAGCAAGCTAACAACCTTCTACCTACCTGGAATGACGAACTATATTTAGAATTTCATCGCGGTTGCTACACTACCCATGCAGACCAAAAACGGTACAATCGACGCTGTGAAAATTTATTATATCAAGCAGAATTATTTGCTAGTTTAGCCTCCCTGATCTGTGGGGTGACCTATCCCCTTGAAATCGAAAAGGCTTGGAAACAAGTTTTATTTAACCAGTTTCACGATATTTTACCTGGTTCCTCCATTACCCAAGTTTATCAAGATGCACTCCCAGAATGGCAGCAAGTGGAAGCAGTAGGAACAAAGATATTACAAGAATCTTTATTAGCGATCGCCTCCCAAACCATTCTACCCCCTCCCCCCCATCCAGAATCAGAACCGATATTTATCTTCAATGCTCTCAATTGGCAACGTTCTGAGGTTGTCTGTGTCACACTACCTGAATCTCACCCACAATGGCAAGTCTACAACCTTTCAGGACAGCCAATTACTTCTCAAATATCAGCAGACAGAAAACTGCTGTTTCTAGCTCCTGAAATTCCCCCGGTAGGTTACCGCATTTTTTGGCTTTCCCCCACATCCCCAACCCCCCAATCCCCCAACACCCCCGACTGGACTTTAGAAAATGAATTTCTGCGGGTGATAATTAATCCCGACACGGGAGATTTATCTAGTGTATTTGATAAAACCCATCAACGAGAAATTCTAACTGGTGCGGGTAATCAACTACAAGCCTTTAAAGATAGCGGACAATATTGGGATGCTTGGAATATTGACCCCAATTATGCCCAACATCCCCTACCACCCACACAACTAAAATCTTTAGCATGGTTAGACCAAGGCCTAGTACAAAGTCGTGTCCGGGTGGTGCGTCAATTAGGTAAATCGGAATTTTGCCAAGATTATATTTTACAAGCTGGTTCGCCATTGCTAAAAATTGCCAGCACCGTTAATTGGCAAGAAAATCAGGTAATGGTAAAAGCAGCCTTTCCTGTAAATGTAGAAGCTGATTTTGCAACTTATGAAATTCCCTGCGGTGTCATTCGTCGCCCTACTCAACCCCAAACACCCGCAGAACAGGCTAAATGGGAAGTTCCCGCCTTGCGTTGGGCTGATTTAACTGGGGAAACTCAGGTAAATGTAAATAATGTAAATATTTATGTAAATATTTATGGTGTCAGCTTGCTGAATGACTGTAAATATGGTTACGATAGTAAAAGCAATCAATTACGCCTCACCCTGCTACGCAGTCCCAACTGGCCTGACCCAAAAACAGACAGAGGACTACATGAATTTACTTACGCCCTATATCCCCACGGGGGTAGTTGGGAAACAGCCAACACAGTTCAGCGTGGGTATGAGTTGAATATTCCCTTACAAGTAGTTATCAATCCCCCCACTACTCAGGATGCTACACCCTCACCCGGTGAAAGTGTGAGTTTCCTCAATTTATCCGCAGCCAATTTAATCTTAATGGCCTTCAAGCCCTCTGAGGACAACCCCCAGCAATTCATCCTCCGGTGTTATGAATGTCAGGGAGACACAGCGCAGTTAAGTTTACAGAGTCATTTAGGGCTAAGTTTGGGAAATGCTGTAGATTTGTTAGAAGCGAAATCATCCCAGCCGCAAAACTCAATCATAGAACCTTGGAAAATTGCCAGTTTTGAGGTGAACAGTGAACAGTAAACAGCCTGCGCACTGTTCCCTCACTCTAGTCTTCGTGGTCTTCAAAGGGGTCTGCTAACTGCTTACTAGGAGGACCGAAGGAAATGTAAATGGCATAACCCGTGATGGCAACTAAGGCAGCGCCAACGGAAATACTAACAATTGTTGCGGTGTCCATAAATGAAGAATTAATTATGAGTGCTATTATGGTTAAACTTGGCCTAGATTGGCACTGTTTATTTTAACATTTGTTTCGCTGTCACTAAAATTATTTTCCCTATGGCAAGTTATGACTCAGGCGCTTCGTGGTAATAGTAGAATATTACAGAAGATGAAAAAAAGCTTTGGTAACTGAATCTTAGGTGAACTATGGCACAACGCACTAGGTTGGGAGATATACTCAAACCTTTAAATTCTGAGTACGGTAAGGTTGCCCCTGGTTGGGGTACTACGCCTTTAATGGGTGTTTTTATGCTCCTATTTTTCGTGTTTCTGCTGATTATTTTGCAAGTTTACAACAAGTCTCTGTTGATTCAGGACGTAATGGTTGATTGGCGCTCTTTGGGCGGCTAAGTCAATACAGCGCAACTGTACCCGGCTTGTCCGGGTTTTTTTTTGGTTTTATACCAAAAACGTTAGCCTTAAATAAGTCAGCATGATATACATAAGGGGAGTTTTGATTTCGATTCTCCCCGGCCTAACTTGACCGCATTGTCTATTTATAGGAGAAAGGGCGTGAATATATTTGGTATCGGTCTACCGGAAATGGGTCTGATTATGGTAGTGGCTTTGTTGATTTTTGGCCCCAAGAAGTTACCAGAAATTGGTCGTAGTCTCGGTAAAGCAGTGCGGGGTTTTCAAGAAGCTTCTAGTGAGTTTCAAAATGAGTTTAAACGGGAAGCTGAACAAATAGAACAGGCTGTGAAAACTTCCGCACAAATCGAACCCAAGCAACTCGAAGCCACTAAATCTGAACAGGATGCGGCCGGTTCCTCCCCAATCAGTTAGGGAAGGACTAGCCAAAAAATTGATTTAAGGCATAATGACAGAAAGTGTTACGAAACCATCTCTGGTGATTCCTCAACTAATTGTCGGGTTGGGAAATCCTGAGCCTAAGTACGACCAAACACGCCATAATGTTGGCTTTGCTGCTATAGATGCACTGTCTCGTGCTTGGCAAATTCCTTTAGGGGAAAATCGCAAGTTTCAGGGTGAGTATGGCGAGGGAATAGCCCCGGGTAGGGGTAAAGTCCGCTTACTCAAACCTTTAACTTATATGAATCGCTCTGGACAGTCCATTCAATCTGTGACTAGTTGGTATAAATTACCTCCTGAGTCAGTGCTGGTGATTTATGACGATATGGATTTACCTTTGGGTAAAACTCGTTTACGGTTGTCTGGTTCGGCCGGGGGACACAATGGGATGAAGAGTACAATTTCCCACCTTAACACCCAAAACTTCCCGCGTTTACGCATCGGCATTGGTAAACCCAATGATGGCAGTAATAGCGATAAGTCTGAATCAATCTCTCATGTTTTAGGCAAGTTTTCTGCAGATGAAAGTCAACTGATATCTCTTGTGCTTCAGTTTGTGGTTGAGTGTGTAGAATTTAGCCTGAAACAGGGAGTAGAAAAGGCGATGAATCGTTGTAATAGCCACAATATCCCAGTCTATCCATAAACTACGTGAAAATAATATACCCTCACCTCTGAGATGTGGTGGGGTATATCCAAAAATTTTATGTAATAATTAAGGCAATGTACTATTGCTGATGTTAGGTCAAGCCTAAATAGGTTTATTAAAACCTTCGCTTACGTCTAGCTGATACCGCCTTACGTTTGCGCTTTTCTAGAGGTGTTTCAAAGTGGCGATGAAACTTGACATCAGCTAATATACCAGCTTTAGACACCTGGCGTTTAAACCGACGCAAAGCTGAATCAATACCTTCGTTTTCTCCTAGAACGACTTGGGTCATTCTTACCGCATCCTCATAATCAATACTTTCCACTGCAATTTTAGCCTCAAACTCAGGCAAACATCCCAAGGTACAGTCCGCATTAGGGGCAATTTATTAAATTTCTATTTGAGTTCATTAATTGTAATTACACTGAATATACAGTTGTTAAATCACCAAATCTATGGTATAATCATTGCTCGTTATCATTGCCCAGAGAAAGGGCTAGTTGATACAGCTGACGGCGAGGAAGAGAGGTAATTTTTGCTAATTGCCGGCTAGCTTGCGATCGCGATATTCCCTGAGTCATGATCTGAAGTAATTCAGCTTTGAGTTGTTCCTCTGTTAATTGGGGATGGACGGGGGGATTTCCGGCCACAAGTAGGGTATATTCGCCTTGGGGTTCACGCTGGCTGTAATGGGCGATAGCTTCGGCAATGGTTCCCCGCCAAAATTCTTCGTATAATTTAGTTAACTCCCGTGCCAGCACAATCTGGCGATCGCCACCCCAGACTGTTGCCAAGTCTTGTAAACTTTCTTGCAACCGATAGGGAGATTCATAGAAAATTAGGGTGCGGGATTCTGTCTGCAGAGAGTCTAAATACTCCCGCCGTTTTGCTGCTTTAGCTGGAAGAAAGCCTTCAAACACAAATCTATCTGTAGGTAGCCCAGCTGCGCTCAGAGCGGTAATCACCGCACTGGCCCCAGGAATTGGCACGACTGTTATTCCTGCATCAATACAAGCTATCACCAGTTCATAACCAGGATCAGAAATACCAGGCATTCCCGCATCACTCACCAGAGCTATGGCCTGGCCATTTGCCATATACTCTAATAATTCCGGGATACGGCTTTGGCGATTGTGTTCATGGTAACTTATTTGAGGGGTTTTAATTTGAAAATGCTGTAATAGTTTCCCAGTGTGGCGAGTGTCTTCCGCGGCGATTAAATTTACTGTTTGCAAAATGCGCACCGCCCGAAAAGTCATATCTTCCAGGTTGCCAATGGGTGTAGCAACAATGTAAAGTGTTCCTGGTTTGGGTTCAGTCTGCATGAGTAAAAAAAATTAGCGTTAGGTGACACACATGAATAATCTCAGATCCCACCGGGGTTTATTTGTGGGTTTAATGACTTTGGATTTAATTTACCTCGCTGATTCTACCCCTAGAAATAATCAGAAAATTGTCGCTACTGACTATACTTTAGCAGCTGGTGGACCGGCTACCAATGCCGCTGTCACCTTTAGTTATTTAGGTAATCAAACTCAACTTTTGGGGGTGCTGGGTTGTCATCCCATGACCCAACTGATTCGGGGAGATTTGGCAAAGTATCAAGTGGCGATCGCTGATCTTCAGCCTAGTATGACTACAGCACCACCTGTATCTTCCATTATTATCACTCAAAGCACAGGTGAAAGAGCTGTAATTTCTCTCAATGCAGCCAAAACTCAAGCTAATAGTGCATCTATCCCGGCAAATATTTTACAAGATATTGATATTGTATTAATTGATGGGCATCAAATGGCAGTGGGTCTAAGCATAGCGGCAATGGCTAAAGCTGAAAATATCCCAGTAGTCATTGATGGCGGTAGTTGGAAACCAGGATTTGAGGAAGTTTTACCTTTTGTTGATTATGCCCTGTGTTCGGCTAATTTCTATCCCCCTGACTGCAACACCGAGGCTGAGGTGTTGACTTACCTGAGTAAATTTAATATTCCCTACATTGCTATTACTCACGGGGAGAAACCCATTACATATTTATGTTCTACTGGAATGGGTGCTGTGGATGTCCCTCAGGTTCGAGCTGTTGATACCCTGGGAGCGGGAGATATTTTTCACGGTGCTTTCTGTCATTATATTTTAGAGGGCAGTTTTATGGATGCCCTGGCAGTATCTGCGACAATTTCGGCTGATTCTTGTCGATTTTTTGGTACTCGTCGGTGGATGGATGTTTCGGAATTGTCCACAGATGAACACAGATGAACACAGATGAAGAGGGGGGAATGAAGGACTTACAAGCAATATTGGCGATCGCTCTTGAAGTTAGTTGGGGTGCTTCTGATCTACTCCGGTCTTATTATCATGGCACTGCCAAAAATCCCGATCTTGATATACAGTACAAACACAATGAGCCTGTAACTGTTGCAGATGTGGCTGTGAGTCGATATATTATCGAGGAGCTACAAGGGGCTTTAGGTAATCAAGATTTTGCCTATATCAGCGAGGAGACGTATCAATCACCACTGAGTAAGCAATCCTCTCCATGGGTTTGGATTATTGACCCGTTAGATGGTACTCGAGATTTTATTCAAAAAACTGGCGATTATGCGATTCACATCGCCTTAGTCCAGGAATCACGTCCAGTTTTAGCTGTAGTTGCTATTCCGGAAGCTGAAAAGTTATACTTTGCGACTAAGGGAGGGGGTACTTTTGTCGCCACCCGTGACCAATGTTTTCCTATACAGGTCTGTTCCGGTAAGCCTATAGAAGATTTAACTGTAGTGGTCAGTCGCTCTCACCGCAATGAACCTTTAGATTATTTATTACAAAATTTACCTTGTCAAAATCAGAAATCTGTTGGTAGTGTAGGTTGCAAAATTGCCACAATCCTGGAAAAACAGGCGGATATTTATATTTCCCTTTCCGGGAAATCTGCCCCTAAGGACTGGGATATAGCAGCACCTGAACTAATTTTAACAGAAGCTGGTGGTAAGTTTACTCACTTCGATGGCAGTTTGTTGCAATACAACACCCAAGATATTAATCAGTGGGGTGGTTTGCTTGCGAGTAATGGCGAACATCATCAACAGCTATGTAAGACCGCAGAAAAGTTAATGAGAGAGTGTCAAAGTTAAGTTTTTACTACCCTCTGTGAGTAAAAAAGTACCATCCTTAAGCTTAAAAGCTATGAACTGAATCAACCTGAGAAGATTTAAAAATGCTGTGCTATATTCGTGGGTATAAAGATTATTTTCGGTGGAGTAACTCCTTTTGGTTTCTAAAAAGCGCCTCTCCGAATCTAACTCTCTACACTTCTCGGAATTCGGAGACATTCTATGTCAATTTACGTCGGCAATTTATCCTATCAGGTGAAAGAAGATGACCTGAAGCTAGCTTTTCAGGAATATGGAAAGGTTAATCGTGTTCAGTTACCCACCGACCGGGAAACAGGTCGTCCCCGTGGTTTTGCCTTTGTAGAGATGGAATCAGACGCAGAGGAAACAGCCGCCATCGAGGCTCTTGATGGTGCTGAGTGGATGGGACGTGATTTAAAAGTGAACAAAGCTAAACCCCGTGAGGAAAGAACTTCCCCACGTGGTGGTGGCGGCGGTAACTGGGGTAACAACCGTCGTGGCGGTGGCGGTGGGGGTGGCGGTGGACGCTACTAATCCCTAACATTGCCTTAGTAGTTCCCAAATGACCCTTAGCCCCCCCATTATAAATTTACTTTATGTTGGGGGGGATGTAATTATGGTAATGTATATTTTTGTATCGATTTGGCAGAGTGATTGGACTGATAATCTCATTTTTGCTCAACCTGTAAGATGATTAGACCTCTTTAAGCATTGGCGGAACTAATAGCCATAAATATATATCTTTTATATTTACAGGGTGTGGTGAATATAATTACCCGGCAAGTTTTGGCTCAAGATTATCAGGAAAAATGTTGCGCGTTTATCATCTTGTTCTCGGTGCTATTTTATTAGCTTTAACCCCGGTGGGAGTAAAAACTATTCTCCCTAATTTTTCTGCTGAGGTAGTAGAAAAGCCCAATTCTGTAGTAGAGACAACTCACAGCAGTCCTTCTCAAACCACTACTGGAATTACTTCTAGTACCATGGAAGGAAATACTTGGCAGAAAATTTTGGGTAAAACACCTACACCCAAGGGCTGGGAAGTTGTCCCTTGTCAGGTAAACCCCTCCCTGCTGTGCGTTTCTTCCCAAGGGAAACTTTTGGGTACCGTGGAAATCGGAGTTTATCCGGTGAAAGAAAATCAAAAATTTCAAAAAAATCTCACAGACGCGGGTATTCCCCTGGGTTCTCAGCTAGATTACCAAAGTCCTGATTACCAAAACAAGTTATTAATTGCACTCCAGACTTGGGTGGCTGATTTCAACGCTAGTTTTGTCAAAGACCGTCGGGATGTCCATGGAAACAAAATTATTTTCTCAGCTTACCCACCACAACCCGCATTAGTTGGTAAACTCCAGGGAATACGCTACGGGTTTGTGGGACTCAGTCCAGAGGGTGGAGTCGAAGAGTTACATATTAGTCATGTCACCTTCGACGGTACGGCTATTTACGTGATGACTACAGCTTTTGGCGCTGACTCTGTTACAGGTAAATTTGAGGAACTGGAAAATTTAGCAATTTTTCAAGCTTACTTTTCGGCCATCGCTTCCAATTTAAAATTACCGATGTGAGGGAATCCACCCGCTGGAATGGGTTAAATCTCGGCTACAGCGCGGGAAATCAATCGTCTCGCCAAGGTTTGTGTACCTGTGTGTTCATAGTAATTGGTAGCTACATCTAGAAAAGCCGCCAGATAATCTAACTTATCATCGGCCAGTTGCACAAAATTTTGCAAATTGCCAACTATTGTTTGTGGCGTTAAATTATTTTGGGTAACTAACCCCCCCATCCAACCTTTAACGGAGTCAAAGCTTTCGCCAATGAAGTTCAACTTACTCCCAACATTGTTACCGGGAATCGCATCTTGAATACCTTGGAAAGTCGAGTTTTGCGCTAATTCCTGGGGATTCATGCTAGATAGTGCAGATAATGCTTTGTAAATAAAGTCTGGACCTAGGGGTAATAATCCATCGACACAAACTAAAGCTACCATGCGAATCAGGGACTCACCAGCATACTCACCCAAAGAAGCGACAAAATCGCCGATACTGTCCCCCGGAATCCCATTAATTTGGCAGAATGCTACTAACTCTACTACTAATTTTAGGCACAAATCAATAGTTTGGGCTTTGTCGGCTTTGGGGGTGATATTGTTTAAAAAACCCAACAGAGGTATTTTTTCACCGACCTTGTTAGCTAATGCTGCTGTACCTAGGGCTGTATCTGTCCTGTCCACAGTTTGATAAAGCCACATAGCCCGTTGGTATCCTTGGGATCTGTCATTGTACAGGTATATCGCCCTTTCTCCAATTTGTTGAATTAAATCTTCATCAGTTTCCCCAGTTACAGTTTTAATGGTGTTGACAAAGCCTACGGTATTTTGCCACTCACCAGGAGCGATAAAATCTAGGGAATTTAACATGGAAACTGTTAACCCCCTAGTTGGAAGTTCATCAACTAACTCAAAAATTGGTTTGTTCACAAAAATCTCCTAGTTCAATTTAGCTAGACCATCAAGATTAAATTTCTCTATCCAATCTGCGCGATCGCTGGCGGTAAATGATGGATCGCGGGATAATACTTTTACTTGGTAACGATTATTTATCAATATTGCTGTTTGAGTCTGGCCAATTTCCCGCGCGGGATAACCAGCAATTGTCATAGTGCTATTAGAGTAGCTGGCCGCTGTTGCTGGTGTGCTGCTGGTGTCAGAAATAGCTAACATAGCTACATCTTGACCATCTTTCTTTAATTTAGCTTCAGCAAAACCTTTTTTCTCCTGGGTAAATACTCTTTGGTAACCATCACTAGCTACGGGAAAGAATTTATTAAATTCTCCCCCTTGAGTAGCAGTTTCTACAACTGCTTGACCTCGTTTTTGCTGAGTACTTTCCTGCTGTACCTGGTCAAAACGTCCCGGTTCTGCGGGGGTACAGGCGGTAGCTAGTATTAATACTGATATTACCAACCCAGCGAAAATTTTAGACACGCGAGGGAAATTCATTGTTTGTTCCTGATGTTTCAAATCTCAGCAATGCGGTGTGCGATGACAGCATAAAATGGATCTCCACCACCAGCACCTAACCACTGTAAAAAATTTGGCACTGTGGATTTATTCACAATTACCTCTGGAACTGTAAATCCCGGTACTGAGGTGAAGTACTGCTTCACTAATTCCACCCTAGCGGGTTCGGAAGCATCTCGCCAAGCTTGAATCGCTTTTTGAAAAAACATCCGGTTAGAAAAGCTAATAATTGCTACACCACTAGGTTTAAGGATACGATAAATTTCTGAAAATATGGCTTCTGGATATTGTATATATTGCACAGAAACACAATTGAGAACCGCATCAAAACTCTGGTCTGGTAGGGGTAGTTGGGGATGCTGATTCAGATTTTGGACAAAGTAATGATTTAAACGACGATTACGTGCTAATTCCTCGGCGTTCAGTCCATGTCCCTCAATATGGCTAAATTCCATCTCTGCTGGTAGGTGGGATACCCAACTGCTCATCATGTCCAATATACGCGTGTCAGGGCGCAGGCGATCGCGATATAAATCCGTTAGCTGTTGAATAAATCCCTCATCTACATGGGTGACGAAGCGGGGATAGTCGTAAAATACCTGGTCGTCTGTGTTGTCTAATTTTTGCCTTTCTTCGGGTTTGAGGAGCATAATGACCCTATTTTTTACCTTTCTTAGTGGTAAATACCGTAGTAAACATCATTAACATACCACCCAACAGAATAGCGATCGCAACCCCTCCGGTGATTAAATCCAGTAAATTGCTGTTCTCCATGACTTAAAAATCTACCCCCCGCTTTAGTTCTACACCTTGATTCGCATAATGTTTGTGACAGTATACCTCAGAGTGAACGCTAGCTAAATCAAAGTAGGCGGGTTGTTGTTGACAGCGTCCAGTAATAATAACCTCGGTATCCCGGGGTTTGCGAAGTAAGGCTTGAACTATGGGTTCAACCGGAAGTAATTCTAGGTCTACTGTGGGGTTAAGTTCATCAAGAATGATGGTTTTGTAGAGTCCCGAAGCGATGGCGGTTTTAGCAATTTCCCATCCTCTTTCTGCTTCTACATAGTCCAATTCCTGGCGAGAATTGCGCCACACGATTGCATCTCGACCGCAGCGTTGATGATCTACTACTTCTGGATATGATTGCTGTAAAGCGGCGATGGCTGAGTCTTCCGTATAGCCACTTCCTCCTTTGAGCCATTGCATAATTAATACACGTGTAGAGCCGGGGTGATTAATTCCCCTACCAATTGCCTGTAAGGCTTTACCTAATGCGCTCGTAGATTTACCCTTGCCAGCCCCGGTATAAATTTCAATACCATCTAGAAAAAGTTCTTTAGCTATGGGGTGGTCTTGGGGTTTCATTTCCGAGTGTAAATCGGCAATATCAAGTAAAGCTTGGGGTGCAGCGCGTCCAGTAGCGATGATTTCTAATTCTTGGGGTTTAGATTTCAATGTCCGTACTACCTCATCCACCCCTAGTAAACCCAAATCTAAAACCGGGTTAATTTCATCCAATACTACAACGGAATATAAACCAGAGGCAATGGCTCCTTTGGCTACATCCCAACCCCGCGCCGCTTCTTCTCGGTCGAAAGAGATGATTTCCTCTGGTCCAAAAAATTCCGCTCTCCCGGTGCGAACCTGATCAATTAAATGGGGAAAACCCCTCTGTAAAGCTGCGATCGCTCCGTCCTCGTCATAATCCCGTTCTGGCCCTTTTAAAAACCGCAACAGTAAAACGCGGCTGGAATCCCCCGGTGTATTGATTCCCAAGCCAATTGAGCGCAAAACTACCCCTAAAGCTGCTTGGGACTTACCTTTACCCGCACCGTCGTAGATGTGAATTTGACCTGTGAGCCGTTCAGGACGCACTTGCGCTGTGCGAATACCGATGCCGTTCCTTGTCATTTCTTGAAAAGCTGTAACGTGGGAATATCCAAAATTTTACCATAACCCTGCTATACTCTATATTATAGTATAATTTCATACTAAAAACTCTGGTATGCCTGGGAATTCTTGCTGCATAGATATTCCTAAAAATTTATCCACTCTCAAATTGCATAGGACTTACCTACTCCAGAATAAATCAGGTTATACTGGCAGACCAGGATAACTACCGGATCATTGCCCTAATTACACCTATCCAAATCGATAATTTATGCTTGGACTTGAAAATCTCACAACTCCTAAAATCCTACCCCTCGGTGCAGTTTTGTTTGGATTTTTATTTTTACTAACCGCCATTCCTATAGAAGCATACGTTTTAAACCAAAGGCTAAAATTCGACAAAAAAACTAGTACTTTTTACGCCATATCTATAAATCTCCTTTCCAGTACTATTGGTTGGGTGATATTTTTTTTACTAGAACCAGTATTACCCCTCAATTTAAAGTCAGAATTAATAAGTTACATATTTTTTAATACTTTTAGATCAGAAGCTAGTCAGGGCGTTCTTATTTTCACGGCTTTTACAATCTTCTTCTTTACCTTTTTCATGAAGTTCTTTCTTTTGAGGTTTCTCATACTCTCATTAAAAGAAGACTTGATAAATATCTATACAAAAACACCAGATAATAGTCGCTTAAAATGGCGGGTGACCAGCATTGCTAGATTACAAAATACAAATTTAGTTACCAGTATATTAATCGCGAACTCACTGAGTTACAGTGTGATTACCATAATTATATTTTTGAGCAGGAAGTAGACTTAAAACAGTTGTATAATTTTGAACAGATAAGAGGAGTGAAGGATGCAAACCTTATTTAAAGATGTTTTACTACTTTTTCAATTTATTGTCGGGATTTTTGAGGGAACTAGAAAGTTATTTGTGCCAAAGAAAGCTTATTCCTGGCAGACATTAATTTACTTGAGTTTTTATTCTTGGGGACTTTCACTGCTAGCTGTAGGTTATGTGCAAATTATAATTGCATTTTTAGGGTGGTTGTTTTTAATTGCTGGTACTGCCTGGTATACAACTGATGATCCTTTAAGAGTTCCTGGTACTTTTATGCCAGTGGGAGCAGTAATAACCGGGTTTTTAGTTAGTACTTTCGCCTTTGGTCATCCAGAGGATGTAATTACACCCAGAACTGTTGTTCTCTGGCCAACAATATCGGGAATAATTACAGCAATTCCAGAGTTTATTGAAGGTACCGAAACCAAGACTACAGCAAAAATTCCTAAACCAGAAGTTCGGGAAAAAATCATAGTTCTGGTGGCTAGTTGTATGTTAATTAGTTGCTGGATTCAGTTTTACTTTGTCATGGATAATTGGTTAACAAAATATCCCACCTTACTCACAGATAATTTTGAGCGTAGTAGCTTTGTGGTGAGAATTGCACAAGCAGAAACAACAGAAAAAAACCGGATCCCAGAAAATGGTGTAAATATACTCGATGGTATACAAATAAAAGTAGAACAACAATTAAATAAAACACCTTGGTCACAAGTGGAAAGATGGTTACTAGATGCAACAAATGAAGTAAGCAACTTAGGTAATCAAGTCATCAATGAGAAACTAGGACAATATGAGGAAAGTAAATTATGGAGTACGGATGCGCGGGTAGCTAATATTCCATCTGGATATGGATTAGATTTACTCAGTATCTGGCTAGGACCTAGTTCAGACCCCAAGGGGTATTTTTTACAAAAATCTTGTCGGATTGAACCAATAGCAGTATCTACCAGAACTCCCGTGAGTCTCGGACAGGTAGAGGTAAAAAATACAGTTGCAGAAATTGAATGCGATCGCCTGAGTAAATTTATTGCGGATGAAGTACCAGCCAAGCGTTGAGGGGATGAGGTTTTGGCTGTGGTTTAATCATCCCCCCAAGTTCGTAACTGCAAATAAACAAACACCAAAGTAAAAGCTAACAATACTGTAGCTGCGGCGGCGGCGTAGCCAAAATCAAATTGAGCGAAAGCTTCTTGGTAAATGTAGTAAACCAGCAAGTTAGTAGTATTGAGGGGACCACCGCCGGTAATTACATAAACCTGCTCAAAACTTCGCAATGTAAAAATTGCTGTAGTAACTATGGCAAATATTATAGTAGGTTGTAGTCCCGGTAGGGTAACGTGCCCGAACTGTTGCCAAGCATTAGCCCCATCTAGTTCTGCTGCTTCATAGCGACTGCGGGGGATTGCTTGCAACCCGGCTAAAAATACCACCATATTAAAACCGAGTTGTTTCCAGATACTCAAAATAATTAATACTGGCATAGCCCAAACTGTGCTACTTAACCAGGGAATGGGTACAATGCCCAGTAAGTCTAAAAATCCGTTGACGGGGCCAGTTGTTTGAAATAACCAGCGAAAACCTAAACCGGCGGCGACAAGAGAGATAATGGAAGGCAGAAAATAGGCACTCCTGAGCAGTCCCCGCAGCGCCAGGGATTTGTCTAATAGTACTGCTAGCCCCAAAGGAATAACTAAACTGGGAATGACCGTGGCAACGGTAAAATAAATTGTGTTACCTAAGACTTGCCAAAAATCTTGGGTCAGTAGCAAGCGCCAATAATTCCTTAAACCTACCCAAGTAGTACCTGCGGAGGTGAAACTACCAGCAGTAAAACTGAGGTAGAACAAATAAGCGATGGGCCAAATGATGAAGATGATCAGTAAAATCAGGGCGGGAGACAAAAAAATCCAAGCCGCAAAGGTATCATTATCTAACCAGGACTTAGTATATGTTTTTGGCATTTATCATTTTTCCTCTTTGCTGTTATGACTCTTTGCCCTGATTCTACCCTTAGCCTGGTTGCTCCCAGTATTAGTAAACGCCTTTTATCACTCAGTCAGCCCTTAAAATTAGGGATTATGGCTTCTGGTAGTGGCAGTAATTTTGAAGCGATTGCCCAAGCGATCGCAGATGAGCAATTAAACGCTCAAATTGAGGTTTTAATTTATAATAACCCCTTAGCCAAAGCTGCCATACGGGCGGCTAATCGGGGGGTGGACGCTGTATTATTAAATCACCGTGACTACGGCAGCCGCGAAGCATTTGATGGTGCAATTGTCAAGACTTTGCAGCAGTATGATATCGATTGGGTGATTATGGCTGGCTGGATGCGTTTGGTGACACCAGTGTTAATTGATGCTTTTACAGACAAAATTATTAATATTCACCCCAGTTTACTGCCTAGTTTTAAAGGCATTAATGCCGTAGAACAGGCTTTAGCATCTGGAGTAAAAATTACTGGCTGTACTGTACATTTAGTTTGTTTGGAAGTAGACAGTGGTCCGATATTAATCCAAGCGGCGGTGCCAGTATTACCTGAGGATACAGTCGAAACACTCCACGCTAGGATTCAAATTCAGGAACATATTATTTTACCACAGGCGATCGCACTAGCGGCGCAAAGGTAGTTAACTGGTACAAGTGCGACACCTCATATCTTAACTTAGGTCGAATTGAACCACAGATGAACAAAGATAAATCTCATTTGAGTAGATTATGTTTGATCCATTTTGGTTTGGCGGAATTTCCAGAAAAAGCCGGAAATCCAATTTGTGATCATGTGGGCAATAATTGGCACTAACAAGTTACCGGTGAGCAAGGCGCTAAACCCCAGCATTAAGCCAATGATAGTTGCCCAAATTACATAGGGCCATTGTTGGGGTCCACTTAGATGTAAAATACCAAAGGCTAGACTAGATACAATTACGGCTACATTATCTAGGCCTAGGGCTGGTAGCATCACTCCCCGAAATAAAAGTTCTTCACTTAAGGCCGGGAGTAAGCCTAGCCAGATTAGGTCGGGTAAAGCTAAGGGCTTGATGACTATGTTGAGGTAATAGTCTGCGCTTTGACGGTAGGGAGGATAAAGGCGATAAGCTAAACCACTTAAGGCGGCGATGATTAAACCTAGCCCTAAGCCTAAGAGTAAATCTTTTGCTGACCAGTACCATCTTAATAAGTAAACATCGCCATAGCTTAACCACACTCTGGCGACTATCCACAACACAATTGCAGTCACCCCCATAGCTACTAATACTTGGGTGCGTGTCAAGTAGGGAATTTCTGGTTCTTGATTTTGTTGTTCAACCACGATTTGTAATTACTGGCTTCAATGAGGATATTTTAGGACTGAGGGCGGCAGGATTGATGCCGGCTTTATGGGCTACTATTACACCTACGGCCTCTAAATATGAGTTTACCTGCATGGCTGTGATTCCTAAAGCCAGGGCAGGAACCTGGATCAGGGTTTGATTTTCTGCTACGGTAATAATTTGGCATGGCTTTTGATTTAAGCTGATTAAGGCACTACTACCACAAGCATTTGCAGGTACGATGGCTGCATCTACTTCATCTGCCCAAATATCATCTGGTAAAGATGTAGTTGGCTGTTTTTCTGTAATAAATTGGGGGGCGCGACTTAAACCCACAAGTACACATGGTAAAAAAGTATAACCTAATTCTTCGGCGGCAGAACGAGGTGATAAATAGGGGTCTGGGGGTGCGGTTGCTAAGGCTGGAGCGTGGGCGCAGGGTATTTGGAAGGTGCGCACGATTAAATGGCTGATTACTGCTTCCGCACCCGCTAAGGGGTCTACTCCTTGGCCATGACGGTAGTTTTGTACTGCTTCCTCATCCATGTCATCGGGGAAACGGGCGACAACGGCGATCGCTTCTGCGCCGGCTTTGTTAATTAATATTTCTGCCCCTCTAAGGAGACTGTCAGGGTTGCCAATGGTTCCCCAACTAACTCCGGACTTAGATAACCGTAATTCTACGTTTATTGGCGCATCTGTAATTACATAGTCTGTAAGAGTTAAACCCAGGGTAGCTCTGGCAGCATCTGCCGCTTGTAGGTGTCTGAGCCGTAACTCTGGTTCTATACCTTGGTCTAAAAGTAAACCTATCTTATTATTACGCACGGGACGTAAACCCCAGCATCCAGAGGCAAATTTGTCAAGTCCGTAACCTTCCACATACAGGGTGTTGGGGAGGTTCCAATACAAACTTGCACCATTGAGGACATTGGGGTGAGTGATGAGGCGATCGCAAACCTGTGATATAACTCTAGCTACAGGTAAACCATCACCAGCGTAACCGCCAATGGCAGCCCCCACCCCAGTAGGTATAATTAAAATGGCTGTATAGGGGCGTTGATTCACTCGACTGATGCACAGTCCAAAGTCACAACAGCTTCAACAACAGCTTTTTGCTGTGCTTGATCCACAGAAGTAATCGCCCAACGCAGGGGTTCACCTTGTTTTTGCAATTCCGCTGTAATTGCTGTTTCCAACTCAGTAGGAGTTGCTTGTAAATCAACTTCAGCAGTAATAAAATGGGTTGTCATGGCGGTAAATCTTTGATATTTCCAGTTTCTACAATAACTGATATCAGTTACCAGTTATCAAATAAGTTCATAGTACTGATAACTGATAACATAACTTATCTATTGGTCTTTACCAAATTGCAGCTGATAAACTATTTCTTCCTTTTCGGTTTCCACTTTCAAGTCAGAACGGGGATAAGCAACACATAGCAAGGCGTAACCTTGTTTTTGTAGTTCTGGACTCACGCCCATCCCATCAGTTTGATCTACAGTTCCCTCGGTAATTTGACCAGCACAAGTGGTACAAACTCCTGCATGACAAGAACTCGGTAAATCTAGACCAGCGGCATCGGCTACTGATAAGATTGTTTCATTT
This sequence comes from Anabaenopsis arnoldii, assembly GCF_028331025.1. Taxonomy (NCBI): domain Bacteria; kingdom Bacillati; phylum Cyanobacteriota; class Cyanophyceae; order Nostocales; family Nodulariaceae; genus Anabaenopsis; species Anabaenopsis arnoldii. The sequence goes on from NZ_JAQMUH010000096.1 coordinate 28,524, forward strand.
TCAGGAACTTGTAAAGTATGAGTTTTGCCTTGGTGATGAATTTCAACGTTGTAAGTTTTCGACATATACAAAAGCAGGTGATGCCACGCACAAATTAATTATATTATCTGACTTAGTTAAAAATCTTGCAGATATTCTCATAAATATTTAGATGAATTTGGCCAAAAGATAGCAATTGACCTCTCCTGGGGGTTTAAAGCTACACAACAGAGCTAAAGCGGCTCCATCTCGCCTTGTAGTTTCGGTTTCCCAGAGGGTGAAAAACTCACCTACACTCAAGTTTTTCTAGAAGGGAACAGGGAATAGGCTTAAAGCTCTCTATTTGTAATGGTTTCATTATCTGTTTTTGTTGTCACCTGCTTGGCGGTTGCTATATATCAAAGGTGAAAGATATTGAATTAGTCAAAACTATACTTTCAGTATAAAACAAAATTACTAATAACCAATTACCTGTGAGGCTTTTAGGTATAAAAATCAGGTGAACTTTGATAGCTAAATTTTGCCGAAAAATATTTGATAATTAAGGGGAGAACATCCCAATGGAGAACACCAAAATGCTAGAACAATACCGTCATCATGTTGCGGAACGCGCCCAACTCGGTATTCCCCCTTTACCATTGGATGGGAAGCAAACCTCAGAACTTGGCGAATTGTTGCAAAATCCGCCAGTAGGTGAACAGGATACATTATTACATTTATTGCGCGATCGCGTCCCCCCTGGTGTAGATGCAGCAGCTTATGTGAAAGCGGGATTTCTCACAGCCATTGCTAAAGGCGAAATTACCAGTCCTTTAGTTTCCCCCGTCGCCGCAGTAGAATTACTGGGAACGATGGTAGGAGGATACAATGTTCAATCCTTAATTGATTTACTGCAAATTTCCGGGGATGAAGCGATCGCCGCCCACGCCGCCACTGCCCTGAGTAAAATTCTGTTGGTGTATGATGCCTTTCATGATGTTTTGGAATTATCCCAAAGCAATCCTTACGCCAAGCAGGTAATTGACTCCTGGGCTAATGCGGAATGGTTTACCAGTCGTGAGAAACTAGCAGAAGCGATTACGGTGACAGTATTTAAAGTCCCAGGGGAAACCAACACCGATGACCTATCCCCCGCCACCCACGCCACCACCCGCCCGGATATTCCCTTACACGCCTTAGCCATGCTAGAATCAAGGCAACCAGGGAGTTTAGAAACCATTGCCGAATTAAAGCAAAAAGGACATCCTGTGGCTTATGTGGGCGATGTTGTGGGTACTGGTTCCTCGCGCAAATCTGCCATTAACTCAGTATTGTGGCATTTAGGAAATGATATTCCTTATGTACCGAACAAACGCGCTGGGGGTTATATTTTAGGTAGTGCGATCGCACCGATTTTCTTTAACACGGCTGAAGATGCAGGTGCTTTACCCATTCAATGCGATGTAGGTAACTTAGAAACCGGTATGGTAATTACCATCCATCCCTACAAAGGCGAAATTACCAACCAAGCAGGCCAAGTCATTTCCACCTTCACCCTCAAACCCGAAACCATCCTAGATGAAGTCCGCGCTGGTGGACGTATCCCCCTACTCATTGGGCGTACCCTCACCGACAAAACCCGGGAAGCCTTGGGTTTATCACCCAGCACTTTATTTATTCGTCCCCAACCACCCCATGATACAGGCAAAGGTTATACCCTCGCCCAGAAAATGGTAGGTAAAGCTTGCGGTTTACCCGGTGTCCGTCCGGGGACATCCTGCGAACCCCTGATGACTACCGTTGGTTCTCAGGACACCACAGGCCCCATGACCAGGGACGAATTAAAAGAACTAGCCTGTCTGGGTTTTAGTGCTGACCTAGTTATGCAGAGTTTCTGTCACACTGCGGCTTATCCCAAACCCGTAGACATTAAAACTCACCAAGAACTACCAGATTTCTTTGCCCAGCGTGGTGGTGTAGCCTTACGTCCCGGCGATGGTATTATTCACTCTTGGTTAAACCGGATGCTATTACCTGACACTGTGGGAACAGGGGGCGACTCCCATACCCGCTTCCCCTTGGGTATTTCCTTCCCCGCAGGTTCTGGGTTAGTAGCCTTTGCGGGTGCGTTGGGTGTGATGCCCCTGGATATGCCAGAATCAGTATTAGTCAGGTTCAAAGGTGAATTACAACCGGGTATCACCTTACGGGATATTGTTAATGCTATTCCTTACGTGGCCATTCAAAAAGGTTTGCTGACCGTAGAAAAGAAAAACAAGAAAAACGTCTTTTCAGGGCGGATTCTGGAAATGGAAGGCTTACCCAATTTGAAAGTAGAACAAGCCTTTGAACTTACCGATGCTTCCGCAGAACGTTCTTGTGCAGGTTGCACAATTAAGCTGAGTGTTGAGACAATTTCGGAATATCTGCGTTCTAATGTCACCCTGTTAAAGAATATGGTAGCTAGGGGTTACACCGATGCACGTACCATTATGCGCCGGGTGGCGAAAATGGAAGAATGGTTAGCTAACCCCACGCTCATGGAAGCTGATGGAGATGCAGAGTATGCAGAAATCATTGACATTGATTTGAATGAAATCACAGAACCCATTGTCGCTGCACCTAATGACCCTGATAATGTGAAATTATTATCAGAGGTTGCCAATGACCCGGTACAAGAAGTTTTTGTTGGTTCTTGTATGACCAATATCGGTCATTATCGCGCCACTGGTAAAGTGTTAGAAGGTGCTGGTGTGGTGAAAACTCGCCTGTGGATTTGTCCGCCTACCCGCATGGATGAACACCAACTCAAACAAGAGGGTGTGTATAATATCTTTGAAGGGGCTAATGCACGTACAGAAATGCCTGGATGTAGTTTATGTATGGGTAATCAGGCGCGAGTTGCAGATGGGACAACTGTTTTTTCTACTTCGACTCGTAACTTCAATAATCGCATGGGTAAAGATGCGCGAGTTTACCTTGGTTCTGCGGAGTTAGCGGCCGTTTGTGCGTTGCTGGGGCGCATTCCCACAGTGCCGGAATATTTAGATATTGTGGCACAAAAGATTCATCCTTTTGCTGATGATTTGTATCGGTATTTGAACTTTGATCAAATCACTGGTTTTGAGGATGAAGGGCGAGTTGTCGCTGTGGAAGATATGCCCAAACTTGAGGATATTTTAGGTATGCCTAGGGCAGCAAGGTAGTTAGTTTCATGCCAGAATAGCCTGTAATTGGCAAAAACATCTTCTTGTATATATCTTGTATATATACAAGAGGTTTCATTTTATTACAGACCAGAAGATTAAGATTTGTTCGTTTTCTCTATGTTTCTTTACTTAGCAGTATAATTGCTACAGAGTCCACTAGAATGTCATAAGTATGTTTTCCTTGAACAGACTTACTGAGCTTTTTGGATTCATCCTATGTTGATATTTTTCAATATTTAATATCTCCATTGATTGGCTTGAAATATTTTTGCACAGAGCCTCTCAACTTTTCAAATGTAAATATTGAAAACCTCAGTTATTCCGACTAGAGAAACTAGATTTGAGGAACCATGAATGTATACAAAAACAGTTATTCCCCATTGGGGTATTCCTCCTGTCCTTGATTTAGAACAAGAGCTTCCCCAATTTCAAAGTAAAGCGGCTCGAAAAATAGCAGAGATAGTATTAAAAATCAGTACGGACTGTAAACCAATCATATTGCAAGCTCCTCCCGGCAGTGGTAAAACATTTACATCGGCATGGATTCACACACAATCTCATTTAGAAGGCATCTTTGCTGAAATAGATTGCTCCCAATTACCCCCAAATAACCAAGGTCTTCTGTTGGGCAACAGTAACCAAAAAGGGATACTTGAAGAGATTGAGCAGGGTACTGTACTAATTGATAATGTACAGTTATTAAGTGAAGCAGAAGGCGATCGCCTGATCAATTTCCTTAAAAATCGACCAAACAATCAATTACGTCTAATTCTGGCCAGTCCTCAACCCATTGTCACCGAAGGGATAGAAGTTCATCAAGTCAAACTTTTTGCCCTTTCCCAACGCAAAGAAGACATTCCCATCCTGGCTGAGTATTTCTTAACAAAAATCTGTCGCACGCAAAATCGTCCCACTTTAAAACTCAGTCAAGTAGCCCTGCGGCGTTTACTCAGTTATCACTACCCCAACAACTTGGCGGAATTAGAAATCATCCTGCAACGAGCAGTATTAATGACCGCTCGTGACCAGTGCATGATTTCCGAACAAGTATTATGGTCAGTAGAATCGAAGAAAAACAGTTTTCGCCTTGACTTATTAAACTACCTACCAGCTTTACGCCAATTCTTCCTGAGTAAATGGTGGCTAACTCCATTCTGGTGGGTAAGTATGGTCATGTTTATCCCCCTAGTTATCCTGGGTTTTATCGGTTCACCAACGCGAGAGCATAGCTTAATGCTCAACCTATTCTGGGCATGGTGGTGGCCAATATATTTACTACTGTTTCCTTTAGTGGGGAGACTTTGGTGTGCTGTTTGTCCATTTATGATTACAGGTGAATTGCTCAGAAAAATCTCTGTGTGGGTTTATCCCCGCCAGTTGCGCCCTTGGCCTCATAAATGGCTGAATAAATGGGGGGCGTGGTGTGTCTGGGGGGGGTTCCTGATCATTTATCTATGGGAAAAACTCTGGGATTTACCCCATTCTGCCTATCTTTCCGCCTCCTTATTACTAGTAATTACAGGTGGGGCGGTAATCTTCAGTCTCATCTATGAACGTCGTCTGTGGTGTCGTTATCTGTGTCCCATTGGCGGCATGAATGGAATGTTTGCTAAATTATCTATGATTGAGTTGCGTGCCACCGAGCAAGTCTGTGGTTGTCAGTGCAGTACATTTGCCTGTCGCAAACCCACCCCAGCCACACCAGTTACTTTTGCTGAAGCCCTACCCACGGAAGGACAGGCCAGCTATGGATGTCCTCTGTATTCTGTGCCGGCACAGTTATCAAATAACCGGGATTGTGTGTTATGTATGGGATGTCTAAAATCTTGCCCTAATCGTTCTGTACAGCTGAATTTACGGATTCCCGGTGCAGATTTATGGGAAAATCATCAAGGTTTTGCCGCAGAAGTTGCCTTAATGCTGTTGCTATTGGGTGGAGTTTTTCTGCACAACTCTCACAAGTTTTTGAGTTGGTTTGGTTTAGGTGCTTTGTCACTAGATTCTGAGCATTTATTGCTGGGGGTGTCCGTGGCAATAGTTTTGTTAAGTCTGCCTGGAATATTCACCTATTTAACTCACCGTCTGAGTCGTTGGCTCGATGGTGAAATGCCAGATTACTTAACCGTTGTTTATGCTTATTTACCCATGACACTGGCGGCAAATTTAGCATATTACCTACCGGCTATGATTACCGAATCTGGAAAAATTTTACCAGTATTTGCCCAAAATTTGGGTTATACTGATATATTTTTACCTAGCTTAAGCTGGGATGTACATGTGGCGACTTTTCTCCAGGGTGTGACATTACTGGGTATTGTTCCGGTGAGTATTTTTGCGCTTTTCAGGATTAGCAAAGGTGATTTATTGAGAAATTTGCCACATATTTGCTTGCTTATGGGTTTTGTTGCCGTGTTTTTTGGTCTGATGGTTTTTTAACACAAAGAAGGAAAATCATCTTTGAATAGTTGAAGTATTGTCTCTATTCCCACAGTGCCTATGAAACCCTACCAGGGAAGCAGGGAGAGGATTGGGGCAATTCATTTATTTATTGCCCCTGGCTATGGTTGAATTAAACTGTACGTTGCTGGATTAAAGCTTCATAAGAAGCTTGGAAATCATCAACAGTAATCTTGATGGCAGCAGTATCTGTTTCACCTTGAGACCTAAACCGGCGAATTGCTTCTACAGCGGCCTGATTGCAGAGTAATACTAAATCCGCACCATTCCAACCTTCTGTCACCTTAGCCCAGTGTTCCAAATCTACATTTAAAAGAGGTCTGCCTTGATTGTAAACTTGCAAAATCTTGCACCGACTATCTAAATTCGGTAAATCTACTTTTAATTGTAAATCTAACCGCCCTGCCCGTAACAGAGCAGGATCTATGGCATCAGGACGATTTGTAGCCCCAATTACCAAAATATTTGCGCCGGTTCCTAAACCATCTAATTCCGTGAGTAATTGTCCTACTACCCGGTTACTGACTCCCGAATCACCGGTGTAAGTCCCCCGTGCTGGCGCTAATGTATCAAGTTCATCGATAAATATTACACAGGGATCTGCTTGTCGCGCCTTAGCAAATAACTCCCTAACTGCTTGTTCACTGGCTCCCACCCAACGGCTGAGTAAATCTGGTCCATTAATACCAATAAAGTTAGCTCGGGCTTGGGAAGCCACAGCCTTGGCTAATAATGTTTTCCCAGTACCGGGCGGACCCCACAAGAGTATTCCCTTGGGCGCTCTGGCTTTTGTTTCTTTGTAGAGTTCTGGATACAACAAAGCCCCTTCCACAGATTCCCGCAAGGTCTGTTTTATGGTTTCCAAGCCCCCAATATCTTCCCATTCCACATGAGGAACTTCAACTTCCATGCTACGAAGTACTGCTGGTTTGATTTCCTTGAGCGCCTGCAAGAAATCAGATTGCTGCACCGTAATAACTTCTGGAATTGGCATATCAATGGAAGGAACCTGACGGCGTAAAGCTGTGTATGCTGCTTTTTGACAGACAGCTTTTAAGTCAGCCCCCACAAATCCCACGGTGCGATCGGCAATAAACTCCAGATCAACTGTATTATCTAAGGGCATAGCACGAGTCAGGACTTGCAGGATTTCTTTGCGCCCATTGATATCTGGAACTCGAAACTGAATTTCTCTGTCGAATCGTCCGGGACGGCGTAGAGCTGGGTCAAGATGATCAGGGCGATTAGTAGCTCCGAGTAAAATCACGCCTTTGTTGTGGGAGAAACCATCCATGAGGCTCAATAGTTGGGCAACTAAACGCTTTTCTACTTCCCCTTCTACTGCACTACGGTCTGGGGCCAAGCTATCGATTTCGTCAATAAAGATAATACAAGGAGCATTTTTGGCAGCTTTTTCAAAAATAGCCCGCAGTTTTTGCTCTGCTTCACCATAATATTTGGTGATGACTTCAGGGCCAACAAGGGCAATGTAGTTAACCCCCAGTTCTTCAGCTAACGCACGGGCTGTGAGTGTTTTGCCGGTACCGGGGGGACCTACTAATAATACCCCATGTGTAGGTTCGAGTCCTAACTTAACTAGCAGGTCAGGGCGTTTTAAAGGAATAGCAATCAGTTCTTTGAGTTCTTTGAGTTCTTGGTTCAATCCCCCAATATCTTTGAGGGTTATACCTAAATTACCTTCAGGTTGTATATTGGGGTCAGATGCACCTGTATCACGTGCAGGGGAAGATGGGGTACGAATGGAAGTAGTACCAACATTACTAGTTGTATTATTATTAGTACGGGGAATGTTACCGGTTCTGGGAATACTGCTTAATGAACGTGAGTTAAACTGCACATCAGTTTTAATTTCTCCATTTTCCACTTTTTCTTCTAGAGTTTTCACCAACTCTATAAACTGCTCAAATCCCTTGAATAAATCACTCATAAAGTTCCTCGAAAAATGAATTGAGAAAATATATCTTAGGCTACATACAGCTTAAATTTGATATTGATTAATCAAAGTCAAATAAAAGATTTGCAGCTGCTTGAATACGGGCAATTGGTTCTACTGATCTAGGTAAATTGGGTAAGCGGATGATTGTTTGTTCGGGAAATAAGCTGGAGTCAATTCCTATTTCTTGAGTATAGCGATTTTGCACTACATAACGTTGTTGGATTCCCATATCTTTCAGGGATGCTGTTAGGCGTATATGTTCAGATATAATCGCACCTTCTGCCTGAATTACTCCCACAAATTGCGTATGCTTTGGATTTTTTAATTTCTTTTGGGCTTGGACAACTTGTTGACGTAAATTCCGCAACCGCCCAATTAAATCTAGTCTACCTACAACGTTCTGGTATTTTATCCATAACTTAAATATCCACGATAACCAATCTCCTAAAGCAGATGGCATTGCCAAAAATTGTAGCAGATGACCGGTGGGAGCAGTATCTAAAATAATCAAGTCTTGCTGGTTACTATCCAATAAGTCCATAATAGTGATTAGGGACAGTATCTCATCAATACCTGGTAAAGCTTGAGACATAATCTGTCGCCAAGCTCCTGGAAGATAAGCAATATCTATTGTGCTATCAGTTTCTGTTCCTTCACCACTAATCATATCCGCTAATTCCCAAAGATAATCCGTACGAAACTGATCTAATATTTCATCAGCATCAATTTCTTGTCCGGTCAAATTAGTTGCCAATGATGAGGCTTGATGTCCCAATTTTTGTCCAAATGCATCGCCCAAGGAATGAGCAGGATCTATGGAAATTATCCGAATTTTTTGTTGAGGATGACGATTAGCTAAACCCCAGCCTAAAGCTCCTGCAACTGTTGTTTTACCAACTCCTCCTTTACCCCCCACAATAATTAGTTGACATCCTTCGGCTACAAAGTCACTGAAGCTTGGGAGGATTCTACTTGGCCACTGAATTGCTGGCGGGGTAGAAAGTTCGACGCTGTCAATTTTTTGAATTTGTCGTGCCAGGTCATCCAATGCCAAGGAACCTAATGGTTCTTTTGCTTGTTGTGGTACAATGAAAACTGGTTGATCGCCGGCAATTTTTAAGAATTTATCGGTCAAATTTTGTTGCTCTGCATAGCGGTCTGTATTTATATCGCTATCTGTGATGATGCGATTTATCAGAATTCCCGTATAGTGAATATTGAGAGTTTTTAAATTATCTAAAAATCTTTCAGTTTCTGCTAAACACATGGGTTCAGCAATTGTGACTACCAAGCAACCTGTAAATGTCTCATCTTGTAGCAGTCGTCTCCCTTCTGCTAATTGAGATTTCATATCCTCCAGAAAATCATCTACTTCATCAGATTTATAGCTCCCTCTGAAACTCTCTGTGATCACACGATGTTTTTGTTGAAATAATTCAAAGGAATTTAAAATTACATCGAAGAAATCTTTTAATTGCAACAAATTTAATGTATGACCTGAAGGAGCCATATCAAGCACTATCCGGTCTACGGTTTTTTCTGAAAGTAGACGCTGAATTTCTAGCAATCCCATCAGTTCATTTAAGCCGGGCCAATTTAGATCCCAAACCGGGGCTAAATCTTCTCCGTCAGCTAAACTCCCTCGCTCAACTAGCAGTTCTAAGAATCGACTATATTTAGCCCTAAATTCCACTAATAGTTTTTCAGCATCTAATGCTCGAACACTCAAATTAGGTAAATCTTCTACCTGTGAACCATCATCTGTGACTTTTGAAAGTAATACATCTCCTAAGGAATGTGCTGGGTCTGTAGAAAGTAACAAAATTTTTTCCTCTGGAAACTTTGTCGCCCAGTAACGAGCAAAACTGCAAGAGATAGTAGTTTTACCAACTCCGCCTTTGCCGCTAAACATAACCAAGTTAAGTGAGTCGTACTGCTTCATAACTTTAAAAGAATTAGGAAAAGAATAAATAAACTTTAATTAAATAAAGTGGTAAGGAGGAAGAGAATCTCCTAACAATAAATTCCAACGAGGACAAGCTTTTTGCCAATTTAAAGTTTGTTCTAAAAACCAATTTTTATCTTCAATATTAACCAGCATATGAATGCTTACTTCTTGCTCTTTTTCTTTAACAACAACCGGATAATTATTGGTTGTTGTTATTAAATCAATGAGATAGTGTTTTTCTGCTGCTTGTGCAATACTAAAGTCTTTTTGGTTTTGATACTGTTGCTTTTTAGCTAAAAAGTAATCTTTTCCCCTGGCCTTTACTGGTGCTACTTCCTCTAGTATTACAGGAATCAATTTCAAAGTAAATTCAGTCTTACCATGAATTTTTTGTAGCTGCTGGCGATATTTTTCGGTATTTGATTCTAGGTGAATGAGCAGATTTTTCTGAGAATTAAAGCATATTCCAAACTGCACGGGTAAAACTGTAATCTGCTGGTAAAGCTCACAAATAACTCGGTCATGGCATAAAGCCATCTCGATAATTTTCTGCTCATTATGTTGGAATGACTCTAAAGATATTCCAGGCTCAACAATAGCCGAAAGATTAGTACTCTTAATCAGCACTACTTGACTAGCAGCACCTTGTGGTAAAATTAAGGGCAAGCTAGGTGTTTCTAAAAAGGCATAACTATAGAGGTTTTCTGATTCCATATACTGCACCTAGATAGTTGTATAATTTTAACTAATTCAGTTTCCGCTCCCACATTGTAATAATATTAAATTATCATCCTCGATTTGGTAAAAATTATACCATATTTTTATATTTTTGGTGATAGTGCCAGATTTTGAAGACTTATAGAGTTAGTTTAAAGTATTGCTGAAAATATTTACATATTCTTGAAAGATTTACAATGACACCTTAGTTAGCTATAATTAATAATTAATAACAATTCAGACATTGTTCATGAAAAATACTCCTAAGCGTAGTGTTATCAGACCTAAGATTAGTACAATGCCTCGCAATAAGAACGAGGCATCGTGCCAGCTGGAACTGTATCAAATGGTGACTGAAAAGGAACGTCTTCAAAGGGAACTATATTTCATTAGAGAGCGAACAAGTTTACTAAACAGGCGTTTAACTACCCTGAATCACCAAATAGAAGAAACCGAGAAAACGATTAAGAAATTCCGTCAAAATGATCCGGAGTTAACAAATACTCAAGATATAGGCTCTCGAAAAAATATATATGTTGAGTCTATTGAATCGGTGCAATCTAAGAACTACAATGTTCTGGAAATTGAATATTAAGTCGGTCATATTGCCGAAAATTTGACAACTCCCGGTTGGATCTTGATCTACTTAAGTCTATGCTCTCACCTGATTTTGTTCTTCCAAGGCTTCGTATTCTTCAGATTCTGCTTCCAGTCGGGCTTCTTCTTCCAATTCTTGGAGTTTTAAAAGAATTTCTTCTTCTTGAGCGTCATACTCTTCTTCGGTAATGTCGCCCATGTCTAGGGAAAGCTGCAGGGTCAATAATTGTTTGTTCAGGTTTTCTTGATCATTAAATTCGGTATTAGCACGCTCTTCAATTTTCTCTGCAATCCATACAACTCCATTAATTGGACCCATTATTGGAGATAGTAAAAGTTTCATCAGCATAGTCATAAATCCTTGGTAGTTGATATTGCATTTTTAAAGCTATTATTACATACAGCAAGAGGGATGGTAATAAATAGCTGCAATTGGGTCTATGGTTCAGCCAGTTGTGCAAATGTGTAGGGAGCAGTGAAATTGTTGTAGCGAATACGTAGGCGATCGCCAAATTTCATATCAATTGCTTCTACGATTTCACCGAATTTAGATTCACTTTCCCAAGGAATCAAAAATGCGGTGTTATAAATCATGTCCTCTGTCATAAGTTCACCCTCTATAACCTCTGTTGCTAAAGGATTTAGCTCATTAGAGAAAACTTCAATCACAGATTGTTTGCGAGCGGATAAATTACTTTCAATTAATTGTCCAATGTGAATCACCTCCTCTATACTTAATTTTCTCCCTTCCATATTGTCACGCTCCTGTTTCAAAGCGAGATTAGATTCCATCATGGCTTGCAATTCAGACTTGCTATCCCAAAAAATCTTAACACTCACCTCTCTTTGTCCGGCCAGTTTTTGAAATAAGTTGTGCAATTGCTCTTTATATGGTTCGATGAGTTGTGTGGTTATTGCGTCCCAGTCTTTAATAACTAATCCGAACTGGAGAGGAAGAAGGACATTAAATCCTGCTTGCATTGTCTCCTCTAACACTTTTTCATGAGTTAATAAATTGCGTCGAGAAGCCAAATATTTCTCTTTAGATGCTTCTGAATATAAAAAAGTCAATCCATCAACTACCTGACTATAAACAGGTTTCCCGTCCAATCCTGTAATAGAAACAGAGCTAGGAATTATATCGGGGAAAATCCCATACAAATAAAGACCAAAATTCATTAATTTATTAACCCATTGAGTTGGAATTTACAACTTATCACTTTTGATTACATTGTTTTGGCGGTCAAAACTAACCGTAACTTAGCATGAATCAGGTCTAGTTGAGCTAAACCGATATCTATCTCACCGTCTACAACAACTCCAGTATTTAAAAGCCGGTCTAATAACTCTACCACTGAAGCCTGATTGCTAGTTTCCCCTGGATAATAAGAACCAGAGGGAGGTAAAAGACTACCAAAATCTCCTAAATTTACATTGAGGTCTGATGGCTCAATTTCAAATATCTGACAAAAATCTAAAATTTGTGACTCTAACTTTTGCAAACTTTCCGCCGCTCGGTCTAAATCAGATTCACACAGTAACTCCTGTTCCATACGCCGAATTACTTGCGCTTCCATTAGTTGACGCAGCAATTCTAATACAGTCAATAATAAAGGAGCTAAACCCGCTTCGTTATTTTTAGAAGCCTTGGTTGGTAAATCCTTAAAGTCTTCCGATGGATTACAAACCATTTCTATAAATGTAACCTAAACTTTCAGTTTCTTTGAATGCAATTCAATCAGTCATTTTTCAATAGTTATTAACCGTCCCAGTCTGTTTGACTTTCGCTGGTTCAAACAGAAATTTTAACCAATTACTCATCTAACTGGGAATCTCGTGATCAAATAATTTCCTGGTTACTTAATCATGTTGAATATTCTCTGGTAATGGAGTTTGATCTTGGATACTCGCAGACTTAAGTAACTTTATTTCGGATTCTAGACTCTCCAGGCGATTTTGAAGCTGTTGATTTTCTTCAATTAATCTTTGGGCTTTACTGCTCAGATAAGGGTCATTTTCCCACCAATTAATACCCATTTCCTTGGCTTTATCAACGGAGGAAATTAACAAGCGAATGCGAATATGTAAAAGTTCAGTTGATGCGATAGATATAGAAATATCGCCCGCAATAACAACGCCCTTATCTAAGACTCTTTCCAGAATGTCCGCTAAGTTTGAGCCTTGAGTAGATGTGTTAATAGTTCGACTTGAGTTTGTCTGATGACGTGTTGGTAGTATGGGGGTAGAAGTCACGAATAATTCAACTCTTGAATAGTATAAAGACGATAATTTTGCTCACAAACAATTTGTGTTCCAAAGAACCAGAAGCATTTAGTATTAGATGCCATCTGGAGCTAAGTCTTTGAAAATTCTAGTTATTACTTGACTTTTTGGTATGAGTTTAGTGATTATAAACTTCTTTATCAAAAAGATCAGCATTTTCTAAATCTGTCTTTGGCTGTGAAAGTTCTGTTTGGAAACTAGTCTTGCTAAGTAATTCCATTAAAATATTTGTCGCTTCACTCATAGCTAAATTACTGCGGTTGCACAGAACATCGATAGCAATCTCCTGAAAGTCTGGATTTTCTACTTCTACTATAATGTCATTTTCCGCACATACTTTAGCAATCATCAAACAAGACCGTAAACCTGAAGTTTTCTCTGCTTCTATAGCCAGACGAAACGATCTTACCAACTGCACTATTAAGTAAGCAGATTCTCGAGATATGTTTGTTTTCTGAATTAATATTTCGCCTTGAGTTATCTCATCTGGTTCTGGCATATTAATAGTTACCAACCTATCCATCAAAGCATCTTGGGTTGAATGAACTCCGCAGTATTCTTCGGGATTGGATGTAAATATAGCGCGAAATTTCGGATTAACGTGTAGATACTCTGGCTGATTACTACTAGGAGGTAGGCTGAGAATTTTTTCTTCTAAAGCTGAAAGTAAAACGTTATTAACTTCTGGACGTGAACGGTTAAATTCATCATAGACTAAGGTAAAACCTTCTCGACAGGCTAAAGTCAGTCTAGAATCAACCCAGTTCTGTTGTAATTGGTCTTCTACTTTAACGACGTTGTGAATATAATTGTCCAGTAATTTCTTGCGAGTATAACCAGTTTCACTACCAATCAAATCCGAACTTTTAAATTCGTCATCGCCAAACAGTAACATTACTGGGCTCTCGAGACAGTGCGCTATGTGGAGTGCTAAAGTTGTTTTACCTGTTCCCGCAGGGCCTCGCAAGTGAACGGGAAACCCTGATTTGAGATAACGCAATGCTCTAGCTGCTACTTTCTCAATCGCAGGTGTCATGACAAACTGTCCTGGACGGACACGAATAACTGCTCTTTTGTGATTCGTATTGGTGATAGCCATAAATTGAAGCTGGTAATAAATTGAAGGTGTGTGAGACTATAGACTGAAAGATTTCAAGTGTTACTGTCAATTGGGATTTGCCAAGGGACTCTCTGCACTTTAAAGGTGTGTAGTGATATCAAATTTTTCTAGCGGTCTAGTTTTTGAAGTCCCAGGCTAGGTTTTGATTTTTTCTATTCACTTGATGATCTTAACATTTTTGACGCTAACTAAAACCAGGATTTGTGATCCAAATCCCAGTTATAAGTTGAGAAAGCATGGAACTATCTTTATATTCAATCAGAGGGAAATTAAGGTGCAATTATTGATTTAATGTGATAGAGTTCCTCTCTATCGTACTATATAAAGGTAAATAAATCTAAAACTCTAGTTAAGTAACACTATTGACTTTATTCGTTAAGCAAATATTGGAATCAGTGGGTTAGCAATACAAGCCTATTTTACTAAAGTCTCGGAACACTTTAATTTTATTAATTAACCCCTTGTATTAGCAGTTTTGCAACTGAAAGATAAAGGGGGTTTATTATTTAGCCCAATTGTGAAACAGATGAGATGTGTTTATTGCGAATCTTGATTAAAGTCCGGATCCACCAATAACACTCATAAACAAATCCTGACGGAATTGACGCAGTTCTGCTGCTTGGGCTTTGGCCTTAGCAACACGTTCTTTAGCAGTGGTGGCTAAAAATTGCTCAGTTTCTTGCTGCAGGTTTTGTTGGAACTCAAGCAATGCTGCTGCTTGTGCTTTCGCTTGAGCAACACGTTCTTTAGCAGTGGTGGCTAAAAATTGCTCAGTTTCTTGCTGTAGGTTTTGATAGAACTCAAGCAATGCTGCCGCTTGTGCTTTCGCTTGAGCAACACGCTCTTGAGTTGTGGTTGTTAAAAATTGCTCAGTTTCTTGCTGCAGGTTTTGATAGAACTCAAGCAATGCTGCTGCTTGTGCTTTCGCTTGAGCAACACGTTCTTGAGTTGTGGTTGTTAAAAATTGCTCAGTTTCTTGCTGCAGGTTTTGATAGAAATCGAGCAATGCTGCTGCTTGTGCTTTCGCTTGAGCAACACGTTCTTGAGTTGTGGTTGTTAAAAACTGCTCAGTTTCTTGCTGTAGGTTTTGTTGGAACTCGAGCAGTTCTGCTGCTTGTGCTTTCGCTTGAGCAACACGTTCTTGAGTTGTGGTTGTTAAAAACTGCTCAGTTTCTTGCTGTAGGTTTTGTTGGAACTGACGCAGTTCTGCTGCTTGTGCTTTCGCCTGAGCAACTCTAGCAATACTTTGAGCAACTCTAGCACTTTTGCTGCAATCAATAAGTTTATTAACACTCTCGAAGATGGAGCGGTTTTCTTCCCGGATTCTTTCCATCAAAGCAGACATGAACTTCTCCTGAATAATGATAAAGTGGTCTTAACCATTTGATAATTAAGCAGGAACTGCTGCAGACTGAGTGAGTCCTACTGCTTCTGCATATTTCAGGTAAGTTTCTACAGAAGCAATGACAATTCTAGCTTCAATAGCCAGTAATTCGATACCAACTAAAGAAACACGAGCCCAAGCATCGATGACGATACCTTTGTCCAGGATTCTATCAATAACTTCTGCCAAGCTGGAGGAAGAGTTAGTTTTTTCAACTGCCATATGTTTACACCTTACAATCCCTTGTAACCGTTAGCTATCAAGCTTTTTTTAAATTTGCAAAATGCAGAATAACGCAGAATAACTATAAGAAACTTATAGTTATTCTACAAAAATGGATTTTATTGTGAGAATTATGCAGGAACTGCAGCAGACTGAGTCAGACCTACTGCTTCTGCATATTTCAAGTAGGTTTCTACAGAAGCGATTACGATTCTAGCTTCAATAGCCAGTAATTCGATACCAACCAAGGATACACGAGCCCAAGCGTCGATAACGATACCTTTGTCAAGGATTCTGTCGATAACTTCTGCCAAGCTGGAGGAAGAGTTAGTTTTTTCAACTGCCATATGTTTACACCTTAGATAATTGTCGCAAAGTTTACCTGTGGCAAAAAAAGAATGTGTTTTTTTACTCACAATTGGAACATTAGCATCTCTCCCCAGCATTTGGCAATACCTTGGAACAAAAAAAGTGTAAAAAAGTTTAAAAAAGTTAATTTATGAAATTGATGTATGAAAAAAGTATATTTTTAGGAAAAAAAGTCACAAATTGGGACAAATTGCTGTATGATCTGAATTTTTATGACTTTTACTCTGTTTTAATACTATTTACGGCGTCTATAAGGAGCATCGCAGTTTGGAAAGTGCAGGATAGAACATCCCCCCCAGCTTCGGGGGGCGCGATTGCGGTATCACTGAAGTTCCTCGCTTTTATTGATCTCGCGACCAGCCGAACTAGAAAGAACATTATGTTTTATGCTGGTAACTGTAAATGTGGGAGTAAAAAACTATGGTATCAGCACCGCATCTGCTGACAGACCCATTTTTGCAACTGCCAACTACCAACTCAGTGCAAGTAGTTTGGTTTACTGAATTTGCAGGTCAAGAACACGTGGTTTACTACGGTGAAAATCTGGATAAATCGAGATGGGCAAAAACGAGTAAACTTAGCCGCACAAGAGAAGACCAGCAATCAAAAGTAGCAAATACAACTATAAATCAACCTGTCAAACGCCATATTTGGCGACACGCAGCTGAGGTGACGGGGTTAACCCCCGGTGTGCGTGTTCCCTATTTTGTTATGAGTGTGCGAGAAGATGGTGCAAGTGTTAGGAGTGATGTTTTCACTCTCGCGCCTACCCCGGAGCGGGGTCAAGCAATGAAGATTCTATTGACTTCAGACCATCAATTAAAACCGATGATAGCAGCCAATCTGCAAAAGGTGGTGGAAACAGTCGGACAAATAGATGGGGTATGGTTCGCTGGTGATTTAATTAATGTGAGCGATCGCGCCTCAGAATGGTTTGATGATCATCGGGGTGGTGCGTTCTTTCCGGCTTTACAAGGTCGTGCTAATTATAAAATGGCGCATAATGGTGTTGAAACCATTTATACAGGTGGTGAAATCATTCAACACGCCCCCATGTTTACAGCCATTGGTAATCATGAAGTCATGGGGAGAGTTGGGAGAAGCAATAGTTTAAACAATGAGTTTAATGATACCATTCCCCGTGCTGTCGCCGAAAAATTATACAGGGGAAATTCTTTAATAGATAATTCCTTTAATACACAGACCTACGAAGAGATTTTTAGCTTACCTGAAAGTGAATCCGGCGGTAAAAAGTATTATGCAGTGAGCTTTGGGGATGTGCGTCTAGTAGTACTGTACGTAACTTGTATGTGGCGAACCCAAAAAATAAATACAGTATACAGAGGTAGATATACAGAAGCAGTCCAGGATTTAGACAATCCTGAAAATTGGGGTTATGGACAGTTTATTTTTGAACCAATTGCCAAAGGTAGTGAGCAATATAATTGGTTAGAAGCAGAACTTGACAGTGAAGAGTTTCAACAAGCCAAATATAAAGTAGTGATGTTCCATCATCCCCCCCACACTCTGGGTGATAACATCGTCCCTGCTTATACTGACCCAGTGCAGATCATAGAACGTGATCACAAAGGTAAGATTACCGCTGTCCGTTACGAGTACCCCAAAGACACAGACTATATTAACCGTGATCTTGTCCCGTTACTAGAAGCGGCTGAAGTGCAACTAGTATTATATGGACATTCCCACCTGTGGAATCGGTTTATAAGTCCTAGTGGAATGCAGTTTCTAGAAACATCGAATGTGGGTAACTCCTATGGTGCTGCTTGGGGGAACAACAAACGAGAAATACTGACTGTATCTCAAGAAGATTATATTGCAGTGGGTGATCCTTACGGATTAGAACCAGTAGTCCCAACCATAGCACCTTTGTTAAGGGAAGATAATCAGCCCATTCCTTACATAGCGAGTAACGACATCACGGTTTTTAGTATATTTAACACAGGCACTGGGATAGTAACTAGCTATTATTTTGATATGCGTAAACCAGATTCAGATGTAGTAAAATTCGATGAATTTAAATTAAAATAATCCCATCCCAGAAACCTCTGTGTTTGTCTGTGTAGTTCCTTTATAGTGCGCACAAAAAAATATAGCAACCTCAACAGGTTGTGATAAACTCTCAGCCAGAGAAAATAAAAAGGTACTAAAAATGACTAAGCTGCGGGTGGGACTGCTGTTTGGGGGTCGTTCGGGGGAGCATGAAGTTTCAATTAGTTCAGCACGAGCGATCGCCCGTGCCTTAAATGTAGAAGAAAATGCTCACAAATACGAAATATTGTGTTTTTACATCCAGAAAAATGGCTGCTGGTTAGGGGGAGAACTAGCACAGCAGATTCTAGAAACTGGTATTCCCCAATTAGAAACCCAAAACTTGAACCCGTGGCGATTACCTGACCAAGTAACAGAAGTAGATGTTTGGATTCCCATTCTGCACGGTCCCAACGGAGAAGACGGTACTATTCAGGGGTTGCTGACATTAATGCAAGTTCCCTTTGTGGGTTCTGGGGTCTTAGGTTCGGCTGTAGGTATGGATAAGATTGCCATGAAAATGGCTTTTGAGCAAGCCGGATTACCCCAAGTGAAATACAAGGCCTTAACTAGAGCGGAAGTTTGGTCAAATCCCTGTGTGTTTCCCAAACTATGCGATGAAATAGAGTCAGCCTTAGACTATCCCTGTTTTGTGAAACCTGCTAACTTAGGTTCATCAGTGGGTATTGCCAAAGTGCGATCGCGTTCAGAGTTAGAAGCGGCCTTAGATAATGCTGCTACTTATGACAGACGAATAATTGTGGAAGCGGGTGTAGTTGCTAGAGAAGTAGAATGTGCCGTATTAGGTAATGATCAAACTAAAGCCTCCATTGTAGGAGAGATTACTTTCCACAGTGACTTCTATGATTACGAAACTAAATATACTGTAGGTAAGGCAGATTTATTAATTCCTGCACCCATTCCAGATGGTGTGAGCCGCCAAATCCAAGATATGGCCTTACAAGCCTTTGCAGCTGTGGATGCTGCTGGGTTAGCAAGGGTAGATTTTTTCTTTGTGGAAGCTACCGGGGAAGTATTAATTAACGAAATCAACACCTTCCCAGGCTTTACTGCTACCAGTATGTATCCGCAGCTTTGGGCTTATAGTGGTATACCCTTTGCGGAATTAGTAGACCGGTTAATTCAATTAGCTCTAGAAAGGTATAAGGTTTAAATGATAAAAATATAATCAGATATAGTCAGATGTAATCATTTATGGGATATTTTGGGAATGAAACTATCTGACTACCCTAAATCAAAGGGAATAAATTACCAGACTGCTTGGAGGATGTGGAAACGTGGTGAACTTAAAGCTACTCAGCTTCCTACAGGTACAGTCATCGTTGATGTACAAAAAACCTTTGAAGGAGTTGTGATTTATACGAGAGTATCTACTGCTGAAAATAAAAGCAATTTAGACTGAATTGCACACCTGGCTACTGATACCTGATGTCTAAGCCTCCACTACAATCATGAACTAGAGGGGCGTAAGTTGAAACTAACCATGGAACATAGTCACAGTAGACAGTATGAGGCGAGGCAAATCAGAAGACCGGGAAATAGGAAATCAAAATTAGTCGATAATTTCAACATTTTTATCTATGTGCTGATACGTCATCCAGGGTTATTGTTGACGGGGTTGTTCACAATCCTCATAGGAATTACCGCCTTAGCTTTGTATAGCTTGGGTGATGTTGGTAGTAAAGATAAGGTAGAGCCACTAGAAATACCGGCTGTAGTGGCCAAACCAATGACAAGGCCTTCCGACAAGAACAATCCTACACCTTTATGGATGGTAGCGGCCATCGCCCTGAGTTGTGCCAGTGGTTGCTTAATGATTTTGCGACTAGTCAATCACCAGGTATCAAGAGCGGACAAACCCATCACTAGTCCAAGAGCAAAATCAAGGATTTTAAATAGTTCACCTATTGTTGCACCACTCGAACCCAGGCTAAGGAAATCAGATACACCGGAAACGGTTCTAGCATCAGAAGATATGCATCCACTGGATAAAAGGCAAGAAATTTTGGCAGAGTTGATGGATATTCGTCAAAAAAATTCTTGGTCGGCAATTTTATTGTCCAAATCTCAACCTGGTTCCTAAGTTGATCAAATGTGAGCTTTGTCCATAATCCCAGGGGTAACCAATAGCCATGATAACAATCTAAAAAACTGCCAAAATGGCAACCATACTGAGATTTAGTGGGTTAGATTAAAGAAGACAAAAACAAGACGGGTTCTATTAATTGGGATTATCAAGAATAAACTTACCTTGATAAAGGATAACGGTTTTAATCAATAGTTTTGGTATTTGTCGCACCGGGAATATTAAATATATCCGCGTTGTCACTGTTATATACATTAGCCCCCTAAATCAATGACAGTGCTGATAAATATTCCTGAACACTACAGCAGCAAATACCAGAGTGAGAGGTTCAAGGCGATTGGTATGCCTTCTCTCACTCTTTTTTTTTCGGTCAAAAATTTGTCTTGTGCAAAAAATCAAGAATAGCTGCATTGATCACCGCTGAGGAACCAGTCGCAGCATCATGACAGCAGTTATCTAAAATTCTTAGCTGGGAATGAGGGATAGATAGATGTAACTTTTTACCATGACTGAGGGGGAACCAACTATCTTGATCTCCCCACATAATCAGTGTGGGACATTTAATATTACCTAAATTATTTTGAATCTGACTGAGCATATTAGGTTTATTAAGTTGCCAGTTCTCTATTTCCTGTGCTGCTATTTGTAACTCCTCAGCGACTTTGACAATAGTCCCAGGAAACTCAATAAATGGATAGGTTATCCAATACACATCTTCTTGTGTCAACAGTGATGGGTCGAAAAGCACTCCACGCCTTTCTATAGCCATGATTTCTCGTAATATAGGGGCAAATAGATAAGCTAAACGCAAAGAGTCTATTGTATCTAATACTTCTATTGGCGTTTTAGCAAGTATCCACATTGCCCAATGGGGTAACCGTTCGGTGAAAATAGGTACATTGACAACTATTAACCGCCCCACTAATTGGGGATTGTGTTGAGCTAGGGCCAGGGCTACTAATCCCCCTAAAGATTCTGCTACAATGGCGGCGGGTTGATCACATAAAGCCTGAATAATTCTTTCTAACTCAATAACTTGATGACCGTTCTGTTCTTTACGTAACCGAGGTTTTTCCGAAAAACCATAACCTTTGGCATCAAAGCAAATGACTCGAAAATGTTTAGATAATGGAGCAATACTATGGCGCCAATTGTAGCTCCAACTACCCATACCGTGTAATAGAAATAATGGCTGACCAGTACCTACTTCACCATAGGCAATTTCTACGGGATGTCCATGTGTATCACTAATAATGAGAGTTTGTCTACCTTGAGGAAACGTAGCCTGCCACCAATCTTTCATTCCTTTATGCATAAGTTGTTTAAGGCATTCTCATTATTATCATGGGAATGCTATTAAGACAATGGCATGAAAATATAGATTTTCCTAATTTTTGCAGCTGTGCTGAGTTATTTGTGGAAAAATATCAGCCTATGGGCTAATGAATAAACCTACTGACAAATCAAATAGGAATGCTAAAAATTTTGGTATTTATTTGCTCCGAGGTAGAGTCAACTGTAAATGTTCTTCCAATAGCTTGATATTATACTCATTAGCTGTCCAGGCGAAATCAAATAAGTCTCCCATGATGGGGACAGTACCTACTAAGCCATCGATGATCACATTCAAGACCATTCTGCTTAACATACCTTTAGGAACACCTATTCTGGCGGCTTCGATAACGATGTAACTAGCCAGGATGACTCCCAAAATGTCGCCACCAATGGGTAAAAATCCCACAAGGGGATCTAAACCAATGTGAATTGGGGTTCCGGGAATGGTGACAACTTTATCAAGGATGCGACTCAGCTGACGCAGCCGTTTGAGTGTGAGTGCTTGAGGGTCGGAATCAAGATGGGAAAGCCGTCGATAAGAATCAGGCATGGAGGCGATCGCTTATTTGAGGTGAAATTTTTACTAGTGTATGGATTTTGCGATTATTTGTCGATATTACTACTGGCGGCTATCTGGATGATTTTAATGTAAGTTGGATTACCGCCCTAGGTTGAGATTCTGCTCCTGTTTGCCAGTCTATGCGATCGCTGCTAATTTGCCATTGTAACCCCAAATATTCTATCACTGCTTGCGATCGGTCTAGGACAAGTTCCGCTAACTCATTTTCTCTCTGATTAATGATCATTTGTAGGTTTAAACCGGGCTGCTGCTGTAAAATTTTACCTGCACGGTCTAATAATTGACGGTCATCTGACCTAATTTCTGATTTCTGATTCTCAAAAGATATAGCCCCTAAAGAAGTAGCTACTCTCTGCATACTCACCTGAACAGACTGATCATCTAGGAGACTTCTGACGCTATCGGCGACTAAAGTTTGAGCATCTCTATCAATATCCCGTTCACTGAGATACACCACCCGGATGCTTAAAGGCGCAACTGGACTAGTAGTTAACTCGTAATTAATCATTTTTGCTGGTGGGGGAAGCCGCAAATCAAGCAATGCAGATTGAATTTCCTGCACAAAAATTGATTGTAACTGGGCGATGGTTAACACTGGTTCAGGGGGTTGTTCCTTTGGTACTGGGCGTAAGAGTTCATTGGATGCGGTGGGAATTTCCACCAGCTTCAGCGCTAATAATTCTTGAGGTCTTCCCAAGCGGGAAGCTAAGATTTGAATATAACTATCCTGCTCCTCTGCTGAATATTGCTGACTTGTAAACACCTGAAGTTGAATTGTCAGCTTATCCTTTTGTTCTGAAGTCGAGATGTTGCTAATGAAAGAACGTGCTTCACCATCGGCAAAAGTAGCAAAGTTTTTCTGCCACACATCCTTTGCGGAACTACGAATACGATTTTCCTGTTGCTGGAGAGCAATTTCCCGTCCGAGTTGACTCAGGGAACGATTGAGCGGGAAAATAATCGCGCCAATGGTGATAATTATTAACAATAGTCTGCCTGGAAGCGAGCCAATTTTGCCCAGTTTGCTATAAGCGGGTACTTTTTCCAACCAATTCTGCACCCAGAGACTCTCTGGATGTGTGTTACGCCATTCCCTAACTCTTTCTCTTACCTGATGATTGTCAATATTTAGTCCCAGAAACACCAGCATGGCAGTAAAGGTAATGGCTACCAAGTTAGTGAAAAAAAGTAAGCCGCCACCACTAGCTACCTGTATTCCTTGGACGCTATTGAGGCTGATAGCCACCCCAATACCATAGCCGACAACACATAGTGGCGGCATCAAGGCCACGGCAATCGCAACACCAGGAATGGAAGTAGCCACCCCTTTGGGTTCTTTACAAATTGCCACAGAACCCACTGCACCGGAAAACAGGGCGACTACTAAATCCAGAAGATTAGGTTGAGTCCTGGCTAAAATCTCACTGGTAATTTCTTTGAATGGCAGCAATGATACTAGTATTACAGCAAAGGAAATGGCAACTAGACAACTTAATATTAAATTCAGCAGTGAGCGGATGGCTAAGACGACATCACCCGCAGCTAGTGCTAGTCCATTGGCGAGAATACCCCCCATTAATGGAGAAATCAGCATGGCACCAATAATCACAGCGGGACTATTCAGAACTAGTCCTAGGGTAGCAATACCAGCGGAGAACAAAACTTGAATCCAATAACTAACATCGTCCAGGCTGAGTGAACTACATATTTCCAGGTATACTTGCTCTTTACGAGCTTGACCTACTCCCAAGTTGTTGGCAAACCAGTTTCTAAACATATAAAATCCTCATAGCAGCCCCAATCAAAAAGTACCGGTAAGTTAGGCATAATTTAAGTGTGTTATCATTCTATGGTATATTTATATGCTATTGAAAAATAATTATCTCATTACCAACAACTGGGTTACGGGCTATAAGCTTGTCTTGGGAGTCAATAATTTCTAGATGGGTAAAATCAAGTTCTTGAGAGCGTTGTAATATTTCCCCAGCTAGTTGCTTTTGTTCAGATTCTGGGAGATTGTACCAATCATCATTAATTTTGACAGTCAAATTACTAGTACGGAAGTTAGCTTGTATTGATTGTATTAAACCAGATGCAAAGCGATCGCTAATTTCGGCTACTTGATTTTTAATGGCTGCAATCAAGGTTTCTTCTGGTGTCAATTTTAAGATGGGTATTGGTTGTGGTTCCGGTATGACTTCCGGGGTGGGTATTGCTTCTGGTTCCGGTATGACTTCCGGGGTGGGTATTGCTTGTGGTTCCGGTATGACTTCCGGGGTGGGTATTGCTTCTGGTATGGGTGCTGGAACTTCCGGTGTGGGTATTGGTTCTGGTATGGGTGCTGGAACTTCCGCAACCGGCGCAACTGTAGCTACTTCAGTTTGATTTTGCATAAAGATACTTACAGTTGACCACATTACCGCCACAGTGATCATGGCTAAAATTCCGCTCAAAACTGCATCTGACAAGTTGTTAGACACATTTGATGGTAGAAACAAGCGGACTTGTCTTAAAAATCTATTCCATTGTATTACCAGACCTTGCCAAAAACGGGGTGTTTCTTCACTACCTGGTAGTACTGGAGTCTCAAGTTTAACTACCGCGGTTTCTAAAATTCCAATCGTCCCTCTGATAATTTGGATAATTTTAACTTTCCAAAGGGGTACTTGGGGCGAAGGAGAAGGTTGTGAATTTTGATTGTCTTGTGACATGGAATTTTGACTGCTGCTTGTGCCTTAATGTATCACTTCGTTGATCATGAGTTCTTCGGCTAAACTGACTAGATATTGAGTTTGGTAAGTTTTATGAACCTGAAACGCCGTCAATTCTTATTTTTAGGTACTCTTGGCACTATGGGGACAGGACTTTTAGGCTGGACGCTCACTCGTCCCAATAGCCGAATTAATAATAATATGCCAAATTCAAGAGTATTAGCCACCACCCCACCCAAAAAGGACTTACTATTACGTTTTACCTCCGTTGCGGATACTGGGACTGGCGCTAGAGGTCAGTATAGCGTGGCTGGGGCAATGAATTATTATCACCAAGAAAATCCTTATGATTTAGTGGTTTTAGCTGGAGACAATATTTACAATGATGGCGAAATTGAAAAAATCGGTGCTGTTTTTGAACGTCCTTATGAAAAATTATTGACACAGAATGTAAAATTTCATGCTTGTTTAGGTAATCATGATATTCGCACTGAGAACGGCGACCCTCAAATCAAATATCCCGGCTTTAATATGCAGGGGCGTTATTACACATTTCGCCGCGATGCGGTGCAATTTTTTGCTTTAGATACTAACCGTAATGCTGACTGGGAAAATCAAGTTATTTGGTTAGAACAGGAATTAAGCCGCAGTGATGCACCTTGGAAAGTGGTATTTGGACATGATCCATTTTACTCATCGGGTCACTATGGAGTCAGTCAATCACTAATTAAACGCTTTACGCCTTTATTTAAAAAGTATAATGTGCAGCTTTACATCAATGGTCACGACCACCATTATGAGCGCACTGGTAATATTGATGGTACCACCTATTTAACTACTGGTAGTGGTGCTGGTGTTCGTCCTGTGGGGCGTTCTCAGTGGACAGAACATTCTGCCGAAAGATTGGCTTTTGCTGCTTATGAGGTGTATCCAGATAGAATTGAGGTGAGGGCGATGGGTACTGATAAACGAATTTTTGATCAAGGTGTGATTCAGTTTAAGTCTGTTTAATCTCTGAGTATCTGGTGGCTAATACCCACCAAATAAATTAGCACTATCAAACTTAAAACGCCTTCCTTGCTTCAAGACCAACGTTCTTATAGCTCCTAGGAGGATTGACTTGGCTAAATCCATCAGTCTACTCTTTGTAACTGGGCTAGGTGGGGGTCAACAATTTTCTGCCCCAAACTGGCGAATTTAATCGCTACGGATACCTTATTCCCTTGTCCGAAAATATGCGTTATTTTACCTATACCAAATGCTTTATGTAATACCTTATCCCCAACTTGCCAAGTTTGGGTTGTATAAGGCTTACCGCTAGCTTTGACAGCAGTTTTGCTCTGGGTATGACGGCTTTGATGGTGAGTAGTTAATAATTCTTCTGGTAATTCATTGAGAAATTGCGATCGCATAGCCGGCTCACGAGAACCATATAAACGACGTTCGCGGGCGTATGATATATATAACCTTTCTTGGGCGCGAGTAATGCCAACATAACATAGGCGGCGTTCTTCTTCTAAAGCTGCTGGGTCGTTAATAGAACGGTAATTAGGAAATAATCCCTGTTCTAATCCCACTAAAAACACCACAGGAAATTCTAAACCCTTAGAAGAGTGCAAGGTCATTAAAGATACCGCCTTTTGCCCTGCTTTTAAATTATCCAAATCAGAACTGAGGGCGCTACTTTGCAAAAAGGCTGTGAGGGAAACGTCCTCACTTTCTTCTTGAAATTGGAGTACGGCGTTATAAAGTTCCTGAACGTTTTGAATTCTATCTTCGGCCTCATCTGTGGCTTGGTTTTTCAGGTCTTGAGTATAACCAGACTGCTCTAGCAGTTCTTGTAAAAGTTGGGAAACTGAAACTGTTGCGGCTTTTTCCTTGCAGTTGTTAATCATTTGAGCAAAGTTATTCACAGCTTTGGCCGACCTTCCCGCCAATGTATTAACTGATGTTTCATCACTGAGTATTTCCCACAAGGTTATCCCCAGTTCTTGAGAGGCGTTAACTAAGCTTTCAATGGTGGTTTTACCAATACCGCGGCGGGGAGTATTGATGATTCGCAGTAAACTAACTGTATCAGCAGGATTGGCGATCGCTCTGAGATAAGCTAAAATATCTTTGATTTCCTTGCGATCATAAAACTTCATTCCTCCCACAACAGTATAAGGAATTTGATTCCTGACTAAAAACTCTTCAAAAGGTCGTGATTGGGCATTAGTCCGATAAAGAATCGCAAAACTACCCCAGTCTAACTCAGGATTTTGCTGTTCTAAACCAAGAATTTGCTCAATGACAAACTGGGCTTCCTCAATTTCATTATCTGCTTTATGACAATAAATTTCCTCACCCCTTCCTCGGGTGGGTTTGAGGACTTTATCAATACGTTGAGTGTTATTCTCGATTAATTCATTAGCTGCTTGCAGAATATTCTCACAAGAGCGGTAATTTTCTTCCAGCTTCACCATGGAACGGGTATCATCATCAGCTAAACCATCACCGAAGTCTTGCTGAAATTCTAATAAAATAGTGAAGTCAGCCATTCTGAAGCTGTAAATAGACTGGTCTGCATCACCCACCACAAACACTGAGCGGTTTTGCCATTCCCATGCACTTTTGTTCTCTTCACCATTAGTCACTAACAAGCGAATCAAATCATACTGAGTGCGGTTAGTATCTTGATATTCATCTACCAGGATATGGCCAAACTTACCATGCCAGTAACCTAAAACCTGCTCGTTTTGCTGAAACAACCTTGTAGGGACGAGAATTAAATCATCAAAGTCGAGAGCGTTATTTTCTGCTAACTTATCTTGATAACAATTATAAACCTCGGCGATCACCCGCCCGCGATAATTGGGTTGTTGCCGCTCAAACTCGCGGGGTGAAAAGCCTTGATTTTTAGCGTTACTGATGGCATAGCGCACAGAGCGCGGGTCAAATTTCCTATCGTCTAAATTTAGCTGTTTGCTGACAATCTCTTTAACTAGACTTTGGACATCGGATTCATCAAAAATCGAAAAATTACGAGTCCAAATCCGTCCTTTTTCATCTTGGTATTTCTCAATATCAAACCGGAGAATCCGAGAAAATAAACTATGAAAAGTCCCACACCACAAGTCTTTAATGGTATTTTTATAGACTTGCGATCGCAACTGCATTTGCTGGTATTCTGTCAACACCTCAAATTTTTGGCCATGTTGTTTCATCGCCAAGTCTTGAGCAAATAGCGTTTGAATGCGTTCCTTCATCTCCCGCGCAGCTTTATTAGTAAAAGTAACCGCCAGGATATTCTCTGGATGAACACGGTGTTTGAGAATCAGGTTAGCAATGCGATATGTCAGCGCTCGTGTTTTACCCGAACCTGCACCAGCAACAACTAATAGCGGACCACAATAGTGTTCCACGGCTTGACGCTGACTGGAGTTAAGATGGCTAAGAAAATCAGTAGTTGTTGTCATAGCCGTGTAGGTAAATCATTGACTACTTGCATATTAGCAGAGTATGTGAGCCATAAGATTTTACCGACCTGCCTTAATCTTGCATAGTCAGTGGTAAGTGAACAGTGAAAGTAGATCCCACTCCGGACTGGCTTTTAACAAAAACCTCACCACCCATCATCTGGCAAAAGTGGTGGGTAATTGCTAAACCCAATCCCGTACCACCATACCTTTTTGTGGTTGATGTGTCCCCCTGTGTAAAAGGTTTAAATAATTGTTGCTGTTGAGTCTCAGACATCCCAATTCCTGTATCAGTGACGCTGAAAGTAATTATACTAAAAGGACTATCTGGGAGTACGTCTGTCTTTTCCCGTTTGACGTTTAAGGTTACCTTACCATTGGTGGTAAACTTAGCAGCATTACTGAGTAAGTTTAATAATACTTGCTTCATCCTCGTGCGATCTGCGTACATTGTACCCAGTTGCTGATCACAATGCACTTCTAGGATATTCTGATTTTTGTCCATAGCGGATTTAACTGTCAGAACCACATTATTGATCAGCGCCGCAATGTCGAATGTCTCTGGGTAGAGAGTCATTTTCCCTGCTTCAATTTTTGACAAGTCGAGGATATCATTAATCAGTTCTAGGAGATGTCTACCAGCCAAATTAATGGTTTCTAAGTCAGTGATAAAATCTGGAGATAAATTTAAATCTGTGGCGTCGTCTTGCAGCAGTTGACTCAAGCCAATCACGGCATTTAATGGGGTGCGTAATTCGTGGCTGACGTTGGCTAAAAATATGCTTTTGGCTCTACTTGCAGCTTCGGCTAATTCTTTAGCTTGTTCCAGTTCCTTTGTGCGTTCAGATACACGTTCAATTAATCGATTTAGGGACTTGGCTAATAAGCCAATTTCATCTTCAGTGGTGACGGGAGCGCGTAAATCAAAATTAGATTTTCTTGCCACTTGTTCAGCCACTTGAGTTACAGTAATTACTGGTTCAGCGATCGCGCGACTAGTACGCCAAGCAATAATGGCCGCAGTGACCACTGATACCAGCATACTCATAATCACAATAAACCTCTCAACTTTTTTAGCCTGCTCTACGTCTTGTTGCCTTGCTTGTTCTTGGTTTTCGGCAATTTTCAGGATATTAGTTAATCTTTGTGAGAGTTGGTCGAGCTGCATGGCTGTTTCACCAGCCATGATTTTTAATAATTGTTCTCGTGTAACTGCAATCTTTTGTGGTTCAGGGTCAATGTCCTGTAAGACAGTCTCTATTTCATTTAGGTATGATGTTAAGCTAAGACCATAGTCATGTAATAAAACTTGTAAGTTATAACTGTTTGCCGCTAATCTATCGGGCTTTCTGTCTATATATTGGGCAATATCCTGCTCTAAACTCTTAGCTGTCTTAACACTTTGCAAAAATTTGGTTTTTTTATTGAGTAATCGTTGTGAATTTTCCAAGACCGCCACTAAATTGGAGCTATAGAATTGTGCATCTAATACCGCATCCTTATAATTTGTAAGTAGTTGTCTTTGTTCTTGGGCTTGATTGAATTGTCTGATTTCTCTTCCTCTGTAGTAATTGGCAATTACTAATCCAGTAAGTGCGCCAAAAAAGCCAATTCCGATGGCTACAAAATAACCATAACCAATCTTTTGATGTATGCGCCAGGAACTGGCTTTGAGTTTCCCCTGTGAGGGAAATTCTATAGTTGGGAGTTCAGTCAAAGGCTCTTCTGCTGGCACTTTTTTGCTTTTGGAACTGCTATTAAGAGGAATTGGTTTTTGAGTTTGCATTGATCAAATCTCCTGAACCTCCCGCCAATATAACCCCATCAGCCTTGCTTTTAAGATCACATTTATTCATGATTAGCATTTGACATGATCTTTTGTCATAGAATAAGGAATTAATGACTAGATAATTATCAAGGATAAATTATTTTACGAAGATACAAAAATCCCTGATTAGTCCAGCTTCCTGACCACTATACCAGTTCTCACCTGAATCAGGTATACCTATAGATTGCCTGGTGTAACCATAGAACAGATATATACACAAAGTAGGGGGGTTTGTGGATGTCATGCTTAATGGTTGATCATATCTGTTAACCCGTCCCTAATGACCGCTGGGTACACAGATAATTACGTTATTTGTGGCAATATTAGGACTATTGGCTGTATGCCTCCTATATTAGCTCTAACTCTTAGAAATGCACAGAGTTAATCTAGGTTTTTTGATGGGGAACCTAGAAAACCCAGTCCCATTGCAAGGGTTATATGGCTATCTTGACACTGTTGCTACAGTCTTTAGTGGACAGCAGCGGAAAGCGACTGTGTTACTAGCTGCTTCAACAATTCAGCTTTATCGGTGCGCTCCCAAGGCAAATCTAAATCATTCCGCCCAAAGTGACCGTAAGCTGCGATGTCCTGATAAAAACGTCCGCCTCGTTCACTTGGTAAGTTACGTAGATTGAAAGTATCGATAATCCCTGCTGGACGTAGTTCAAATTGGTCTTTGACTAATTCCAGTAAAGTTTGATCATCCACTTTCCCAGTACCGAAGGTTTCCAGAAAAATGCTCACTGGTCGCGCTACACCAATGGCATAACTTAGCTGAACTTCACACTTTTGAGCCAAACCAGCCGCGACAATATTCTTGGCCATATAGCGAGCAGCATAAGCAGCAGAACGGTCTACCTTTGTGGGGTCTTTACCGGAAAAAGCGCCGCCGCCATGACGGGAATAGCCACCGTAGGTATCAACAATAATTTTCCGTCCTGTCAGACCAGAGTCTCCTTGGGGTCCACCAATGACAAATTTGCCAGTGGGGTTGACTAAGAAACGTGTTTTGTGATCTGGCTTAATGTCAATGTCACCAAAAACAGGTTTTACTACTGCTGACCAGAGGTCCTGTTTAATTTTGGCTTGTATTGCCACTTCCTCGGTAATTTCATTGATAGCTTCTGTGTGCTGAGTCGAAATCAGAATAGTGTCAATACCTACCGGATATCCGTCTTCGTAGGCCACAGTCACTTGTGTTTTGCCGTCGGGGCGGAGGTATGGCAATTCACCTGTTTTGCGAACTACTGCCAGTCTGCGAGCAATCCGGTGAGCAAGACTTATGGGTAAGGGCATCAGTTCTGGTGTTTCGTTGCAGGCAAAACCGAACATTATACCTTGGTCACCCGCGCCAATTTGATCGAATAGTTGATCACTAGCCTGCTGGCGTGTTTCTTGGGCGGTATTAACACCCTGGGCGATGTCGGGTGATTGTTCATCTAAAGCTATGAGAACACTGGCGCTGCCCGCAGAAAAGCCATTAACAGCATCTATGTAGCCAATTTCGGCTATTTTCTTACGGGCAATGTTAACGTAATTCACATGGGCTTTACTAGTAATTTCACCAGTTATTAGCACCAAACCAGTATTAACTACTACCTCAGCTGCGACACGACTGCTGGGGTCTTCTGTCAGTAAGGTATCTAGGATAGTATCAGAAATCTGATCGCATATCTTATCTGGATGACCTTCGGTAACTGATTCGGAGGTAAATAAATAACGTCTAGACAAAGAGCATTCCTCCTGTTCCAATAGTTGTTACTGGCTAAATTTTGGTTATTTATTTAGTTCAGCAACTAATGTATGAAATCATAACAATATTTATGCACTCAGCAGTTAGTATTTGATTTATTTTTTTCAAATTACACATTGACGTTAAGTACTCTATGAGTACGATAAGATTTGCTTGGGTAGTCAGTAGTGATTAGTTATTGAGGGTACATACCCCCCACCCCATGGCTACCCTAGCCAAGCTATCTTAGGTGTCGTTAAGGAATAATCACTGCTACCACATAGCTGGTGAACTGAAATATTTTGCTGATACAAGAAAGGGGGAAACCCAGAAGTACCCCCGAAACATCCGACACAGCTAAAGACGACTTAAACTTGAACTGCCAGTTTAGCTTCTTTTGCTGTTAACCGCTCGTAGACGCTACGCATTTTCAAACCTGCCAGCACTTGGAACAGCCCAGTTCCATTGTTGGAACCTGGATACTCACGGTGTTGGAGTAGCAAGTGAGTCATCTCACCTTGATATTTGGTGGATGTTTTACTCAGATGGGTTTCGATATAAATAACTTCATCAAGGTTGTCAAATTGACCGTCTATTTCTAATACAGAAACGTAACGTCCGTAGTAAACATCGGATCCATAGTATACTTGCATACCAGGATACGAGCAAGTGAGTTTCCGTCCGCAAGGTGTCCAGTTAATGGTTGAACCTTCATCAAACAAGTAGGTTGGTTCAAATCCTTCCTTGTCTTCACGTTGGAGCATACGTACCCGTAGGACTTTGCGCTCAGTATCATTTTTAATCAGGTTCGTGGGGAGTACTTGCAGCACCACATCAGCGAATTCTCTTTGTGGCTCGATGAATTTTTCAAAATCGGGTTTACGAGAATTGATTTGAGCTAAAACGTCTTCGTAGCGATGTCCCCTTTCTGCCATATCCCGCTGGATTTTCCAGGCAATTTTGACTTCATCACTAATATCGAAATAGACGCTGAAATCAAGTAGCGATCGCACGCGCTCGTCATATAAAGGATGTAGTCCTTCCACAACTATGATGTGATTGGGCTCGACGCGCTCGGGTGGATCGATCATACCGGTTTCGTGGTTATAAATCGGCTTATTAATCACTTGACCTTCTTTGAGCGCTTTGATTTGCTCATACATCAGGTCAAAATTGTTGGCTCTGGGGTCAAGTGCAGTTATCCCAGTTTCTTTACGCTGTTTGCGATCTAGGGAATGATAGTCATCTAGACAGATAACTGTCATGAACTCTTCACCAAATAAATCTATTAAACGACGCAAAAAGGTAGATTTACCGCATCCTGAGTCTCCGGCTACTCCAATCAATACCACGCGTTCGGGTTTAGTTGTCATAAATTTCCTCTAAATACTAAATGTGTCAATCAATATTTTTTCACACAGAAGATTTTGAAACCAGGAGTTGACGCCATTAGTTGATCCTGTGTTCTTGCTACTCCACAGGCATATGAAATATTGAGACGGACATACAACCAAGTTATAGTTGTATTTCATCCGGCTAATATTTAATTACCTGACGGGTAAGTATTTAATCCTAGTGGTGTCCTTGATCTTAACAGAAGTGGGTATTCCACCACAATATTTGCTGTGGGAAAGAATCTCCTGCTTTACAAGCATCCTCATGATTTAGTTATTCATTTTAAATGACCAGGGATCATTCTTAAAACCGTTGCGTGAAAGTTTTACACTTATATTTATTGGGGGGGTTCTGGTATAATTTATTTAAGGTGACAATTTTTCTAAATAATCAAATTAGAATTAGCCGCCGGTGATATAATGGGTTGTGCAAGAAGGATCACCAGAGACGTGTTAAAAAATCCTAGTACCGAGCAATGCCGGGAACGGAAATACAGTGAACGTTAATGCCTTGATATAGGCTTGAACAAATGCTTGTGCAGGTAAATCTGGAGAGGGTTTTAGGGCAGAGATAACTGCAAACTAGACAAACCCTGATGTGGCAAAAATCTGCCGCTAAAACTGCCTTTATAGCGGTGAGAGTGTCAAAAGTCATTGTATCTTAGCCCTTGGGCGGTGAAAAGCTATCTCCCTCACAGGGGTAGTATTTCACGAAAAAAAAGATTAAATTGACTCAATATTAACATTATGCCCAAAATTTCTCCTATACCTTAGAAGGTGAACAGGTGTGTTTTTTGCTATCCCTGTATGTCTTTGGTGAGTGATCCTAGTAAGGCATTAGCTGATGATGCCGCTTTCCCAAGGCGTCAGTTTTAGTAACCGAAAATCCGATAAACTAAAACTGGCAAAAGGAAAGAATTTTTGAGAAACGGTTAAGTAAAAATCGGAGTGTGAGAAAGAATGTACAATCAAGGTGCTGTTGAGGGTGCTGCCAATAGAGAATTAGGTAGCCGCGTCTTCGTTTACGAAGTGGTGGGTCTGCGCCAAAACGAAGAAACTGATCAAACAAACTACCCAATTCGCAAAAGTGGCAGTGTGTTCATCAGAGTACCTTACAACCGCATGAATCAAGAAATGCGACGGATCACTCGCCTAGGCGGCAAAATTGTTAGTATCCAATGTGTAAGTGCTCTAGAACAACTGAATGGTAAAGGCTCTCATAAAAGTGCTGAAAACAACCAAGAGTCTGTAGTTACGTCTGAAACATCTGCTAACAGTGAGGGAAATGGTAAAGCCACACCTGTGAATGCAAATAGTGAAGTCAAGGGCTTTGCTAAACCACCAGCTGAAGAACAGCACAAGAAGAAGGACAAGAAAGGTAACACCATGACTCAAGCAAAAGCCAAAAAAGGTGCTGACGTTCCTGTGAACACTTATCGTCCTAATGCCCCATTTGTTGGTAAGTGTATATCTAATGAGCCGCTGGTTAAAGAGGGCGGTATTGGTATTGTTCAGCACCTGAAGTTTGACCTGACTGGCAGTGATTTAAAATACGTAGAAGGGCAAAGCATTGGCATTATTCCCCCGGGTGTAGATAAGAACGGCAAGCCTGAAAAACTCAGATTGTATTCCATTGCTTCCACCCGTCATGGTGATGATGTGGATGATCAAACAGTGTCGCTATGTGTCCGTCAGTTAGAGTACAAGCACCCGGAAACCGGGGAAACAGTCTATGGTGTTTGCTCTACTCATCTGTGTTTCTTGGAACCCGGCGCAGAAGTGAAAATCACTGGACCGGTGGGTAAGGAAATGTTGTTACCTGATGATCCTGACGCTAAAGTAATTATGATGGCAACGGGAACAGGTATTGCTCCTATGCGGGCTTACCTATGGCGGATGTTTAAGGATGCAGAAAAAGCTGCTAACCCAGAATACCAGTTCCAAGGATTCTCTTGGCTGATATTTGGTGTGCCCACCAGTGCGAACATCTTATATAAAGAAGAACTCGAGGAAATGCAGGAGAAATATCCTGATAACTTCCGCCTGACCTATGCCATTAGCCGGGAACAGAAAAATGCCCAAGGCGGTAGGATGTATATCCAAGACCGTGTGGCAGAACACGCAGATGAACTGTGGCAATTGATTAAAGAAGAAAAAACTCACACTTACATCTGCGGTTTACGTGGTATGGAAGGTGGTATTGATGAAGCCCTGACAGCTGCGGCGGCTAAGGAAGGAGTAGTTTGGAAGGATTACCAAAAGGAACTCAAAAAGGCTCATCGTTGGCACGTGGAAACTTACTAAGTTAAGTCCATAGTCATGACTCATTAGACTGAGGCGACTAACAAAGGATAAAAGGACAGTCAGTAGGGTGGGTGAATAACCCACCCTAAAATTGTTTTATTGGATAGCTGAGAACAGATTTCTCGGTGCTTGATTTACACGAAGCAGAAAATAGGGTGCAAAATTTGTGGCCGTGAAACTAGGAATATTAGGATTGGGCACTGTCGCCACAGGTACAGTGCAATTACTGCAAGATGTGGTGGGACGTAACCCGTTATTGCAGGAAATAGAAATATATCGGGTGGGAGTGCGATCGCTCGACAAAATCCGGGAGGTAGAATTACCATCCCATGTGTTAACTACAGATTTAGAAGCCATTGTTAACGATCCGGCTGTGGATATAGTGGTTGAGTTAATCGGTGGACTAGAACCAGCGCGATCGCTGATGCTCACAGCTTTAAAGAATGGTAAACAGGTTGTCACTGCGAATAAAGCCGCCATTGCGCGTTTTGGGTCAGAAATTTTTACAACTGCCAACCAATCGGGGGTATATGTGATGTTAGAAGCTGCTGTGGGGGGCGGCATCCCAGTGATTCAACCTCTAAAGCAGTCCTTAAGTGTTAACCGTATTAATACTGTTACTGGTATAATTAATGGCACAACTAACTACATCCTTACCCGGATGCAAACGGAAGGTAGCAACTTCAGCGATGTCTTAGCCGATGCCCAGAGATTAGGTTACGCAGAAGCTGACCCCACCGCTGATGTGGACGGTTTAGACGCAGCAGATAAAATTGCCATTCTGGCATCACTAGGCTTTGGTGGACGCATCAACCTGGAAGATGTCTATTGTGAAGGCATTAGGCAAGTCACCAAGACAGATATTACCTACGCCGAAAAATTGGGATTTGTGATTAAATTATTAGCGATCGCTAAACAATACACAGACTCATCTCCTCTGTCTGTCAGAGTTCATCCCACCTTAGTACCCAAAACACATCCATTAGCCAGTATTAACGGTGTTTATAATGCGATTCTTGTAGAAGGAGAACCAATTGGGCAGGTAATGTTTTTTGGTCCTGGTGCTGGTGCGGGTGCCACGGCTAGTGCTGTGACCTCAGATATCTTGAATTTAGTTGCTGTCCTCAAAACCAGTACAACCAAGCCAAATCCACTATTAAGCTGTGGACACCAAGATTATTGTCAAATTGCCCCCATAACAGAACTAGTGACGCGATTTTATGCGCGTTTCCTGACCAAAGACCAACCTGGAGTGATTGGAAAATTGGGTACTTGCTTTGGCAATTATAGCGTTAGCTTAGAGTCAGTAGTGCAAACGGGCTTTCAGGGAGGACTCGCAGAAATTGTTGTTGTCACCCACGATGTCCGAGAAGGAGATTTTCGGCAAGCCTTGGCAGAAATTGAGAATTTAGAGGCCATTGATAGTATTCCCAGCTTACTGCGAGTGCTGTAACAGGAGACAAGTGGACATTTAATCGAGATATTGCCAATATCACTAGGAACACCTAGATAACTAGATAATATTAAGCAAGATTAGACCCTAAGCAAACCCGAGTAGTAATGTCGAGCCGATATCTTGCCAACTAGTTACCATCCCCCAGATCCTTGACAACGGACTGGGGGAATTGCCACCAGGATTAATTAACCTTCCGGGCTATTTTTGCCGACAACTTGCGATTTTAGAGTGGTGATTTCACTAGTTAGCTCTTTCCGGGTCGAGGCTTTGAGCAAATAGCGATAAACGAACCAAGCCGAGTAGCCAATACCAATCAATTCAAAAGTCGGTGCTACTAAAGGAATATCATTCAAAGAGTCTAATATTGCCAAAAGTACCTTAACCGAAACAATTGCTGCGACAATTAAACCAACACTAACCAAGGGCTGCTTATATTGATTAAAGAAGCTTCCCAAGTACTCGGGCAGTGTTGCTAAAAAACCAGAGATTTGTTCACCGTATTTTTGCCATTGCTCTTGAGATTGCATAGGAGGCTGGAGTTTAGTAATGCTTCCTGTTTGGTTATTAATATCTGGCACTGCTGCCTCTTGAGATTTGGTTTCTGGGTATTCCGGTTCTTGCATTTTCACTCCTATAGATTGAACAGTTGAGTTTATCTAATCCGGACAATGACAACCAAAAGGCTGTTGATTAGGCAATGCACGAGGGCATCAGTACAATTGGTTTGGATCCACAAAAGCTTTGAGTGTCCCATAACCATAATTGCCTCATCAGCTCTACTGCATCAACTACAAGGTAGACAGTCAGCATGGGGATAGAAGTCAGAAAGCGGCAATAGCTCTTAAAATCGGCTTTCTGGGTTCTAGATTTTGTAAATCAGTTGGAATCGTCAGGTTGTGATTATCCCATACCATGGCAGGTGAGCTATTTCAACGTGAAGGCACGAAGCTGCCTATCTTGAGATCCGGGTTCTGACAATCAAATCATGCCAAAATCAGACTACCTCACATTTATACAAGTTTAAAGGCTGATTTTAACTGATATTCAAGCTATCTTAAGCCGCCTTCGTGAATTAACTCATTGAAAATTCATCTTAATATGTAATAAAAATTTTTATGTCTTTAAATACACTTGACATAAAATATATTTTATGGTATTTAAGTTGACGTTATTACTACTCAGAATCATATCAAAGAATAGATATAGCCTTTTTCAGGCTCATGAAGTACACACCAATTCCCTATTCCCTATTCCCTATTCCCTATTCCGGTGTTCGGTGTGTTCGGTGTGTTCGGTGTGTTCCCTCAAACTAAAAAAAATTGTACCTCACGAGCATGGGAAATGCTATAATACCACAGATATTAATATCTGACTATATTTTTGTTATTCCAACTGAATACTGTTGATACTGCGGAGTATCAATTAAGCGCAATTAGTAAAGGCGCTTTCAGTGCGCCTAAGAAAGTTCTTTTATGGACTCTTGAGAAAGCCTCCTATCTTCAGACAGGAGAAGCTTAAAGAGGTGCTAATCCCAGTCGGGGAACATATCTGCCGCATCTCCACCAATACCGATTCCAGTATGATAAATTTCTGCACCAGTGATTACCATGTCATCCATGGATGCACCATAGACATTAGAGTCATAAATCTGAGCGCGAGTCAGATTTGCTCCGTTGAGATTAGCTTCCTTGAAATTAACGTTGGTTAGCAAAGCGGAAGTTAAATTTGCACCCTTCAAATTAGCATTAGTTAAATCTGCGCCTTCAAGATTGACTCCTTCGAGGTTAGCGCCGGAGAGATTTGCACCTCGTAAATCAGCACCAATTAAATGAGCACCTCTGAGGTTAACTCCTGATAAATCGCACTCAACACATTCTCTTGTTAAATTTAGCCTTTGTAAATCCTGGTAATTACCAGCGTTAACTCTGCTAATTATAATTAGGGGAGTTGCTAAGGCCAGAACCGCGAATAGCTGGGTTTTCATATGTTTTCCCCCTCATCCTTCAACTAAATCCGTTCTTTTCCTCACGTTCTTATTATCTCACTAAATTCTCGAAAATTTTGATTTTCATACACAAGTTGATAGTGAGCTTATATAAATGGTTTGGTGATGTGAGACCTAGTGTTAACTAGGTTTTTGGGCGATTACTTAGCCATCAAATCTACTGATTTGGATGATTAAGGTAATGTTAAATATTGTGAATAAGCTGTATTATTTTGTATAGTTTCACAGGGAGTATTAATCTGTCGTTGAATACTAGGAAAATGACAGTGTATAAAATGAAAAAGCAGTATTATAAAGCACTATAAAATCCCTCATATACTAATTTACGAGGATAGAAAGCAAAAGAGGGAGTTTAGCTCCCTCAAGAAATCAGATAATTATTTATAGCCTTTTTCAGGCTCATGAAGTACACACCAATTCCCTATTCCCTATTCCCTATTCCCTATTCCCTATTCCGGTGTTCGGTGTGTTCCCTCAAACTAAAAAAAATTGTACCTCACGAGCATGGGAAATGCTATATTTCAACCGGGGTCAGGAATTACAAACGTTCCTTTGGTAATAAGGCAATAGGATCGATTGCTCCCTTACCGGAAGGGTGGATTTCAAAATGAGTGTGTGGACCGGTGCTGAAACCAGTGCTACCCATTTCAGCAATTTGTTGTCCTTTAGTCACTTGTTGACCGACGCGTACCAAAGTCCGGTTATTGTGAGCATAGCGAGTCAAGCTACCATCGGAGTGGCGAATATCGACAAGGATGCCGAAACCACCTCGGTTCCAGCCAGATGTTTCCACCACACCAT
Organism: Anabaenopsis arnoldii; assembly: GCF_028331025.1. NCBI lineage: Bacteria > Bacillati > Cyanobacteriota > Cyanophyceae > Nostocales > Nodulariaceae > Anabaenopsis > Anabaenopsis arnoldii. Next base: position 68,505 of record NZ_JAQMUH010000096.1, read on the forward strand.
CAGCAGCCGCGTAAATTGGGGTACCAGTGGCGTTAGCAATATCAATACCCCTGTGCATTCTTCCCCAGCGTCTACCATAGCCGGAGGTAAGCACGCCTTGTGCCGGCCACATGTAGGTGGTTGAAGCGGTCGAAAGGGGAGGGGTAGTGGCGTCAATAGGCTGGGGTAGGTATTGGTCTACTGCGGCCAAAGGTGGTAACTGTGGCTGTAATTGTGGAGTCACTATGGTTCCCCTGCGGTTTCCTAGACTGTCAGAGATATCGGCACTGCTGGGAAATGTTGTTGATTTCTGGTCAGATGAAGTGAACTTACCAGAAAACTCGGGATTAATTGCCTGGTTACCACGAGTACGGTTTTGGGAATTAGCAGATTGACTACCATAGGATGGAACAGAAATGGGAATTGAACTATTCTGTCCTCCTGTAGTGGGGCTAGAAGGGGCGGTATGACTGCGTGTAACAACAGGAATAGGTATGGCTGCTTTTTCTGGTTCTGTAGCCACTAGGGTATCGGCATTCCCAGACTTTTGATTGCGGTATTGCTGGCGTAATCTCTCGATGTCTGCTTCTAGGCTATTGGTTTGAGCCTGAGAAACAGGTGTGGGAGCTTTTTCTGGTTCTGTAGCCACTAGGGTATCGGCATTCCCAGACTTTTGATTGCGGTATTTTTCCCTTAATCTCTCGATCTCGGCTTCTAGGCTATTGGTTTGAGCCTGAGGAATGGGTGTGGGAGCTTTTTCTGGTTCTGTAGCCACTAGGGTATCGGCATTTCCAGACTTTTGATTGCGGTATCTTTGCCTTAATCTCTCGATGTCCGCATGTAAGCCACGGAGACCTTGATGATCTGTTGTGCTGGCCCCTTCCTCAGAGGACTTTTGAGCCTGCTGCGTTTGCTCGGAGATGGTTGGTATAGGTATATCGCCACCTAATCCCTCGGCATTAATACTAGTAAATTCCGTATCTGTATATACTTTTTGCTGCTGATTGGCAATTACTGGTATGGGTATACTCACACTGTCGTTATTGGTATATACTGGTAACTGTGATGAAGCAACAGGTAGACTAGGGTAGATACTGGGGGTGGTGACAGGGGAGTTGGCTGGCTGGGGCGCAGTACTAGAATAGGTCTTATTGGAGTTAAGTACAGTTGGTACCTGAATGGCTCTAAAGCTCTTAATCTCAGAGGCGGGAATAGTCAGCCTTTGGCTAATTTTGAGATCGTGTGGATTGATCAGATTATTTGCCTGGACTAGTTCTGAAATGGAAATATTGTACCTAGTGGCGATCGCTGCTAATGTATCTCCAGGTTTAACTTCGTAATTTCTATCACCCGACAAGGCTGGAATTTGCCGGGGTTTTGTTAACCCTTGCGAGTTCGACTTATTTGTTTCTGGTCTTTGTGTAAACTCGGATAATAAATCTTTGTTATTGTCATTATTGACAGTGGATAACTCTTCTACGTTTGCTATCCCTTTCGGCTGTGTGGAACCTCTGTCAGTTTTTGATAAATTTTTTGTCTCCTCAGACCGCAACTCCGCCAGACTCTTTCTTAAACGGTTCGATTTTTCTTGTAAGCGATTTAGGGCAAATTCTTGCTGCGCCTTGAGTTGATCATTATTTTCATCACTGGTATCTGTGTTTTCCAGTACTTGTAGTTGTGGTTCCCCTGTGAGGTTCGCTGTCTCCGTTGATAATTCCTGTGCTGCTGGGGATTGTGACTTCCAGGATGTAGAAACAGGAACCGGATCAGACATTTCGCTCTCGGTAACTTGCAATCTAGCTTCCAGTTCAGGTAACTGTGAAATCGCTGTTGGTTCGAGGATGATAGAATTTTTGGGGATTCTTGCTGAGACGACTGTTTGGGTCTCCGGCTTTATGGAAGCAAATTTGACCGTGGTGTCAGACGCAGCAGGAATTGTTGAAGTTACTTTTTGGCTACCTACAGAAGCTGCTGCGTGGGCTTCATCGCTTTGTCGAGTCACCAAAAGGCTGGTTGCTCCCATTGAGATGGCCAAACCAATCATGGCCGCTTGTTTACCTACCCGGCGGTTAACCTTGGGATGAACTAAAGTATTTAGGTTTTCTATGTTTTCCACTGGGGTATCATCACTGCTGGGGGTATTTTTCAGCACAGCCTCTTCTCTTTTTTTCAATGCTCGTTTCAAAGACGACCTCCTATGATCACTAGTGCTTAACTGATCTCGATTTTTCAGTCGGATACTAGTCAATGGTTTAGATCACATCGAAATGATAGATCAAGATCAACCTCACCAGAGATACTTACGCAAGATTAACTTGCTTCTCTGATTTAGACAAGTTCACACATGGAACCGAAAACTTTAAAGTTGCTGTGCTCACTTGTCCAGTTTTTTTCTACACACCATAGAACTTTTGCTTTTGACCGTTGTCTTTACTGCTTGTGTGACCCTTGCTAGGAGTTAGTGAAGAATATTTATTATATGTTCACCCTGCCAATTGTGGACTTGAGCAATATAGAGGCTCGGACTTTTGGAAAAGCTATGCCCTATGTTCTAGATATATTCAAGGTTTTTCTACTCGATCCGCCTTATCAATAGGAGACTTTACGTTAATTTGTCCCTAAAAATCAACCGTACACACTTCTAACTACTTTTCTAATCCTCGCAATTACTTATCCCACATAAATGTCTCAAATCAATAAACATAAAGGGTTTGAGCTTCTTTGAGATCCTCCTCATGCTGCCTGTGTCTTCATCAAAATCTATAATATAAGTTCCGTAGACTCGCGAATTCAATATACAAATTTCTTATATAACTATGTTAATTTTGGTGAGTATTTATTACTAAGACTATCCTGAAGAGATTTTTGTATAAAATTTAACTATATTTTTATCTTCCCAGAGTGTGTTTGGCGGGGATAAATTACACTCTGAGATCAAGATTTGCGATCGCATCAGGATTGTCAGAGTAAATAGCCCAACTGACGATGAGCTTCAAACAAACTGACTGCGACACTGACGGAAAGATTCAGGCTGCGAACATGAGGCTCTGACATTGGAATATACAGTTTCGCATCGCAATCTGACAGCACTGTGGATGGTAACCCTGTGGTTTCGCTACCAAAAAGCAACCAATCATCGGCTTGAAATTGAAAGCTGGCATAATTAAAATTACCTCGCACAGTGAAGCCTAAGCATCTGCCTCCACGTTGTCGATGTGTGGATTGAAAGGCTGCTAGGGATTCGTGATAGTGTAGTTTGACATAAGGCCAATAGTCTAAACCAGCTCTTTTGAGGTAGCGATCGCTAATTTCAAACCCTAAAGGAGCCACTAAATGTAATTCCGTACCCGTGGCGGCACAAGTACGGGCAATGTTACCTGTATTTGGTGGTATTTGCGGATAAACTAAAACTATCTGGGGCATTGTCTGTAAACTATTTTTTGTATACCTCTATACTGAAATCCTTATAAGTCTATCATTAGATAGAGTCGATTCATAGGTTTTTCTAATAAATCTTCAGTAACACCTCGATATGAATTTTTTTAAACAAAAAACAAATTCCCTAAAACCCCAGACACCAAGAATCTTGGGGAGAGAAAATAATTCTGGGGTTTCTCTGTCCAAATCTACCTTCAGGATGAAGACGGAACCATTAAGCTACCAGGGGCGAACATAATTTGTTTTCTAATTCAACTTCCCGTTCTTCAGTGGCGACAATAGCTTGAGTCAGGACACGCTGAGAGTCAAAACCCACTGCGTGCAGTTGTAACCATTGTTGGGCTTCGTTCCCGGCGCGGAGAATTTTCTGCACAGGAGATAAGAAACAGCTAAAACCATGTTCTTTAGCCATCCCCCAAACTTCTTGATATAATTGGTTAATCCAGTCTCTGGCAAGGATAGGTCTACCGTCTTGCCAATGGTGTAATTGAGCATCAAGACTAGCACTAGCTGCAGCTGCTTCGTTGCTGGCGGTGATAGTCAGCAATTCTTCGGGGGAAAAACTACTTTGGGTTAACGGGTCGAGTTCGGGGTTTGCCATTAACTGTAACAAACGCGCTTCCAGCAAAGCACTAATGGCTAGCAAAGCAATGGGGTCGGTAACTAAGTCACAAATACGTAATTCCAAACGATTCAAGTCATAAGGACGATCATCGCCATTTGGTCTAACTGATGTCCACAAATGCCGGACATTTTGCATAGTTCCCGCAGCTATTTGTGCTTCCATCCATTCAATATGATGGACATGACTAGTAAATAAGGGCACATGGGCGGGAGTTTGAGGAAACACAGCCCAACGGGTGGAATGATAACCCGTAGCCTTGCCATCCAGGAAGGGGGACGAGGCGCTTAAAGCCAGGAATAAAGGGGCTTCTAAACGAATGAGCCGACAAGCCCGCATTAATACATCAGGGTCACTGATGCCGATATTAATATGAACGCTGGCAGTAACTACTTTTGTCCCGTAGGTATTTTCAATGTATTCATGATATGGGTTATTGGGGTTGGAACGAAAAAAGCGATCGCTGCCGCCCAAGGATAAAGTGCTACCAGGAATTAGAGTATAATTACCCAACTTATGCAGGTAGCGGCGCAAATTGCGGCGGGGGCACAGCAAAGCACACAACAATTTCTCATAATCACTCAATGGCTGGGTGGTGTATTCCACATTACGGCTATCCGGTTCCCGCACAAATCCATCCAAAGAGTCTACAATTTTGTCGGAGAGACCGACTATTTCACCTTGAGGCGTACCAGTATACATCTCAATCTCAAAGCCTTTTAATAAGACCACTTTGTTCTCCTCGCCTCTCCTAATGTAAGAATTGTATCGAATTAGACGAATTTTTGCATCTACATTTAAGTTAACTTATAATTTACAAATATTTAATAATAATCTCAGGAAGCACAAAGACAGCGATTATAAACAATGCAGAGGCTGTTTAATGCCTATTTTCGGGAATTTTTCGACTTAACCCCAGGGCGTGAGACTGATTGTTTCTTCTGATGCGGTAAATTTTGTGGTATAATGAACCTGTCGGGTGAGTCATCCTCCTGAGCAATATTCAGGCGGATAAAATCAGTCCATACTTGATTACTGAGTAAGTTTAAAGCGGTTTCCGGTTGATAATATGCTATGGTCTTGATGGTTTTACACCATCCCTGCTGTAAGGATTCCATAAAGGTTTCCTCCCCAGAAAGCTGATTCAACAGGGAAAGCGCCGAAGCTATAGAATCATTTAGTAAATTCTTTGAATTTAAATCTGTAATTACAATATTTAACCACTCTGGCAGAAGTTCCAACCAGTTGCTTTTTTTTATCTCCCTGAGTGCGATATTTTGCATACCTAGGAAACCCCACACAGACAAAGACTCTACAGCTAATTGCAAATCACGGTTTTCTAAAGCTATACCCCATTGAGTTTGTGCATGATTTTGGCAACGAGCAACCAGAAACTGATATGCTTCCTCAACTTGCTGGGGAGCAGTGACTTTATAAACAGACTCACCCTGTGGTAAATATTCCCCACCACAAGAAACCCAGTCATAAAATCCACAAAAATAAGTTTCTTGATCAACTATAACCTCTTTGACATGGGAATCAGCCAGACAGAAAAGTTTTACAGATGATAAACAGTGAGGTGTTTTGAGAGAGCGTAATTTTTCTAGAACATCTGCTGGTGAAATTCCATATGCGATTAAAACCCGTACTCCATCATTAGTCAACTTTTGCAACAGCGTTACAAATTCGTTATTGATAATATCTTGACTCAAACAAGGAGAATAGATGATAATTTGCCGTTTAGCAGAATTTAAAATTTCCCGAAAAGTGGGAGTAATTTCCCCATCGCCTAAGTTTAAAGCTGTTGGGGTAAGTTTTTCTAATCGAGATTCTATTTGAGTATTTTTATAATTAAGAGTAGCTTCACGCTCCTTAACGGCTTCATCGGATAATTGACATAAAGCAAGATACGGTATTTTACCTTTACCTTGCAATACTTCCATGCGTTGTGATGCTGATGCCGAAATTTGCTTACCGCTTCTAATTTCGATACTGAGTTTTTGTGTGACAGCATCGCAAATTACAAACAGTGATATACTTTTCCAGATAATTTGCGCTGGGGCTAAAACTTTACAGTGAGTAACAATTTTACCTAATTCTGGGACATGAAAATCTAAACCTGATAACTGAATACATTTCTGGATTTTTTCAATGCTTAAAGCAGGTATATCATTAATTTTACGGGCAATTTTGATAAAATCTGCTAAATCAGGTAAATTTAACGAGACATCATCCCAGGGTTCAGTAGAAAATATCAGCTTTCCTTCCAAAGCATCGGAAACAGCATATATTTCTACAGGATATGCAGGTTGTGGTACAGAACCTTGGGAGTAAAAAGTTCGTCCTTGATTTGTAACTGTAATGGGGGATGTTGCGGATAAGGTTTCCAACCTTTGCAAATTGGCTGCGGTACTGCGGACAAATATAGGGTCAAGTCCTAATATGGATGCTAATTCATCTTCTGTGGGTGGAGGTGAAAACTCAATTCCAGCACGGATAATAAATTCTTCGAGTACATTAAATTCCCGGGGTTCCTGGATAGATATTTCTACAGGAGTTTGATGTAAACTATAGCGAAATTCATGGGCTGCTAAAACTGATAAGTGAGGATTTTGGGCGGTAATTTCCTCTACTAAATTTATGAGTTTTTTGTCAATAGGTTTAGCCGCAGCACCTAGAAACATCAACGAAACCTCCTTGACGATTTACAGTACGGGAAATATCTAAATACATATCTCCAACTTTTCCACCTTGACGGGTAAATAAATCATGACAACCTACAATTACTAGTAGTTCTTGGGCGCGAGAAAAAGCTACGTTTACCCGTTCTGGTTTATTCGCAAAACCAACATCACCTTGATGATTATTCCGAACCATACTCACAATGACCACAGGGCGTTCCATTCCCTGAAATCTATCCACTGTCCCTGTGCGAATTTCCAAAGAAGGAAATAGTTCCGGTTGTAAACGTTGCTCAATTTTTTTCAGTTGTGCGCCATAGAATGTAATGACTGCAATTTCCTTCTTGGGTGCACCATTGGCGATTTTAGCAGCCCAAGTATGCTCGAATTGCTGACACAGGCGTTCAATTATATCTACTTCGCGAGGATTAAAATAGGAAGTATTTTCCCGTTCTTCTTGGAATTCCAGATCCCTGGGAATGTTTACCCAGATAAGATGGTGATTTTGGTCGATAATTTCCCCTGTCAAATTATGGGCGCGTTGGCTGTCAGGTGCTAAAAGCCCACATTCTAATTTACCCTGATAAAATTGATTGATGGCTGCCATAATGGAGGGGTGCATTCTATATTGGGTAGTCAACATTTGTTTAATGCTTTTGTCAGCAGCTTCAAACTGAATTTTAAATAATGATTCTTCTAAAAATTGCAGTTCTGATTTTGTGCTCCCCAGTGACTGAGCAACTTCTGCTACTGTGCTAGTATCAAGCATGGGTGGTAATTGGCGATGGTCACCTACCAAGACTAACTTTTTGCCTTTTAAAGCTGGAATGAGTAACTCTGGTGGGGTACATTTACTGACTTCATCGATGATGACCACATCAAAGGCTTTAAATTCTTGGGTAAAGTTGTAATTTGCAGCTTGGACACAAGTGATACCGACGACGTTAGCGTTATCTAAGTAAATGCGTTTTAAGTCGTTGCGATCGCGCTCTGAGGGATTTTTGACTTTAGCAATCCAATCTTGGGTAAAATCTTGGTAGCGGTTGAGATAAGTTTCTTCTTGACTCAGTTGGTTTTGCCAAGCATCAAACTGGGCTGTGATAGTCTGTAAAAATTCCCGATCAAATAAGCCTAAATCAAGATTTTTTGGCTTAAATTTATCAGGTATGGTTTCCCAGAACTGTTTCCACCAATTTCTGGATAAAATTAAATCTTCTGTGGGTTGTATTTCGGGTTGTTGATTTAATTTTTCCAGTTGGCTTTGGGTTTCTTGCAGTTTGTGTTGAGCCTGTGTGTTTTGTTGTTGTATAATTAGCACTTTGTCATCTAAAGATTTTTTAATTACCTCCAAGACTGCAACAGGTTGAATGGAACTGATGACAGTTTCTAAATTGAGGAGATGACCCAACCCAGTATTGACATGAGTAGCAAATTCTTGAGGATGTTGCCAAATTTTTGATGGTGTTGTCAGATATTCTGTCACCAAACCGCGTAATTTATCAGGGACATTTTGCTGTTGGTTGAGTAACTGCAAAATCTTGATCACCTGTTCTACTTTTATTTGAGATGAAGTAGCGGATATTTGCTCTTGGGTGGTTCTCTCCAGTTGAGTTAGTTGCTGTTGGAGATACTCCAGGTGTTTTTCAGTTTCAGTTTTAACTCGTGCGACACATTGACGCGCATTGGTGAGAATATCCGCGAGTAATTCTTCACTAACCCGCTTCAGGGTAGAGTCGAGGTGATTTAATTCCCAAACTGTACCATAGACTGACTGCATTCTCAGCAAAAACAACTGGGTGTTTTCCACCAGTAATTGGCGCTGATGTAGGTTCAGGAGTTGATAGTTACTAAACTCTTCGTATATTTTACGCCATTGAGTGCGATCGCTCCCAGATAGGATGATGGGAATTTGACTAAAACTTTGCTCTACAAAGTAACTAAAACTGTGCCGTTTACCGATTCTATCAACAAAGCCCCCATCCGTTTCATAAATAAAGGCTTTTGCTAAAGCTGACAAATCTGGCAAATTCACCTGATATTTATGAGGTAATATAGGTAACTTTAACTGCTGGGCGAACAGCAACAAACCCAGTGGTAACTGTAGCAATTCCGGCGTTAATATTTGTCCCGACTGCTGGCATTCTTTAATTATTTGATATAATACAATAGGTGCTGTAAACTTCCATTCTTTAACAGCTGCAATTACATAATCAATCTCGCGTTTGCGGTTTTGCCAACCTTGAATTGTCTGCTGTAAATTTTGCTGTTTAGCTAGAAATTCCTGCTCATTAATGGCTGTTGAAGAATATTGGGAAATCGGAGATACTTCTGTGACAACCTCCGACATTGCCACAATTATATCTTGGGCGTAATGGAATGCTGTTTTAAAATCAGCTAATTGAGTAGCTACATTTTCACACAACCAAAATGCTAAACCAAATGCACCATGAGCAGGACGGACTAAACCCAGTTTATCAGTCCACTTGATAGCTTGACCCACATTGGTCAAAAAATCAGCGACCGAACTATTATTTTCTGTATATAAATGAAGCTGTGGTAAATAATTTTTAACTTCTGGTGCTTCCCAATTAATATTTGGCGCATTTTTGAGTACATAATCTAAGCCTAATCCAATGGATTGTAGCTGATTTTTTTCAGATAAACTTTCCTGATAAATGTCTGCTATATTTCTACAGCTTGCTGCTAAAATTTGCTTTTGCTGATTTAATTGATTTTGTTGCTGATTTAGTTCCTCTTCTAACTGTAAATAATCTGTAAATTGTGGTAATGCTAACAACAACTCAGCCAATATTTTCACATTTTCCCGACGTTTAACCAGACTATTTTCACAGTCATTCGCCGTATTTTCCAGCCATGTACCAATAACTTGATCTTCTAAAAATGGCTGTCCTTCTTCCCCCACTTTGTGGGCGCGTCCTTTGCGCACCGCGCGGATAACTGGGTTGTGAACTAATCGACTCAGAGCATTATCCACCGCTAAATTAGCTTGAGAAGCGATAAGAGTACGTCCACCCCGCCGGGCTATTTGATAACAAATTTCTGCAATTACAGTAGTTTTACCAGTACCGGGGGGACCTTGGATGAGAACTAAATCTTCAGCTGCTAAGACCTTCTCTACAGCTGCTTTTTGTCCAGCATTAGCAGAAGATAATAATAAATCATCCCCTTGCAGTCCTACGGTTTTCTTAATACACCTGGACTGGGAAGCATCGAATAAAAAGTTACCCAAGTAAGGATTTTGAGTGTGTCCCTGCTTTAATTGTTCTAAAGCTTCCTTCTTGCGCCTAACTTGTTGAATATCACCAGCAGCATCAAAAAATAAAAATCCCTTCACTGGTATTTGATAACGTTGTGTAGCGATATATTCCGCTACTTCCCGTTCTAATTTGACTTTGATTAAACAATTTTTCACATCAACTTGATCAATTGTACCTAGTTGAGGAATTTTGTAAGTTAGTTTCCCTATAGGAACAGTTTCCGCAAGTTTAACTTCTTGGTTTTTGGAACGTTTTACCCGTTCCCAGAAACTGGAGACATTTAAATAATTTTCTTCAGCACCATCGAGAGTAGCCGAGGTAACATCTACTTCAAAGGTAATATCTCTGCTGTTACGCCCATAATTATTACTGACAAATGCCACACAAAACTGACGGGATTTAGCAATATTTTCCTCAACTTGTAAAAATGCTTTCCAGGCTTGTAACTGTTCTTCTGTGGGTATATGCTCACCGCAAATAGGCATTTTTTCCATGCGTGCTAATGCAAGTTTAGGAATACCTAAACGATGTTGAGCATGAGACAGCAAACGTAAGGTAAAAGCAACAGAGTAACCATCAGCCCGTCCCCGGGAAAGTGGCAAAAACCGAATTGATAAAATTTTTAAACCGCCTATTCCATCCTGGGAAATAGCTGCAATTAAACTTAATGTTTTACCTTGCTTTTCCATCTGTTTAGGTAAGGGAAAATCATCTCTATCAGTGGCAATTGTTAACTGCCAAATTTCCTCATCTTGATGTTTTCCTGCACCTTGACGACGCACATAAAACAGACAAACTTCCTCACCCAGTAAATCAATTATCTCATTTTGAGCCACTGAATTAACACATTTATAGCTCCAGGTTTGGTAATTTTGCTTGTGGGAAAAAGTGGGCATAGATACAGTGGAATTTACTGATGTGTGAGATAATATAGTTTAGCACCTGGGAAAAAACAAAGAACCACTGCGCCAAGGTGGGGAACTAATTTATAGCCTATACTGATGATAAACCTGAGTAGCAGCACGATGTAACAAAGAGTGTCGCCAAACCAGAGACCTCATATCATCGGCGTAACCCCCTCCAATAACACAAGCTACAGGATAACCAGCACCCACGCAGGTACTTAAAACCTGCATTTCCCGGCGGAAAATTCCCGTATCACTCAGGGCTAATTTTCCTAAGCGATCGCCGATATGAATATCTACCCCTGCATCGTATAATACTAAATCAGGGCGAATGTTGGACAGCAAATCTGGTAAATAATTCGCCAAAGTTTGTAAATATTCATCATCTTCCATTCCCACCCTCAGGGGAACATCCAAATCACTGGTTTGTTTAGTACCAGGAAAATTAACTTCACAGTGCATGGAGAAAGTAAACACACTCTCATCTGTTTGGAAAATGACAGCTGTACCATCCCCTTGATGCACATCTAAATCCACAATCAGAACTTTTTGCACAAGTCCGAGTTTTTGTAACACTCGACAAGCGATCGCTAAATCGTTGAAAATACAAAAACCAGAACCATAACTAGGAAAAGCATGATGAGTACCACCAGCTGTATTACAAGCTAAACCCTGACTCAGTGCCATCTGGGCAGTAAGTATTGTACCACCAACCGCGACGCAAGTACGATTTACCAGTGCTGGACTCCAAGGTAACCCAATACGACGCTGTGCTTTCGGTTCTAGTGTTCCCTCGCAGTAAGCTTGAACATATTCTGGAGTATGAACCAACTTAATTAACTCGCGGGGTGGGGGTAATGGTGTGTGAAATTGTGCTGTTTGCGCTACACCGTCAGCTAACAGCAATTCATACAGTTGTCGGAACTTGGACATCGGGAAGCGATGCCCTGGTGGTAATGATGTAATATAATCTGGATGGTAAATAATTGGCAGTTCCATAATCTAAAATTACCAGTAAATCAGGCAAATAGACAAGCTAGAATTTAGCAAAAATATAAAACTCTAAATTAATTATGCAGCAATGGATTGTACCAATAGTATTTATTCTCCTTGGCTGGATGGCTGGGTTGATTGGTGAAAAAGTTTTTTTTAAAAAACTCAGAGAATTTGTTCTTGAAAAGCAGATACCAGGCGGTGAAATCATATTTACAGCTTTACACCGCATGACATTTTTTTGGTTTTTGCTAGCAGGTTTCTCAGGGGCTTTTTTGTATTCTTCCCTGAATATCAACAATGATATTAAAATTATCCTGCAAAAAATAATTACCATTTTATTACTTTACTCAGTCACCTTAGTCTTAGCTAGATTGACTGCTGGTTTTGTAAATTTATTCATACAGAGAACAGCAGGAGTACCTGCATCTTTAATTTCTAATTTAGCTAAGATTGGTGTTTTCATCTTGGGAATACTCATCCTCCTGCAAACTATAGGTGTGCAAATTACACCCATAGTTACAACTTTAGGAGTTGGTGGTTTAGCCGTTGGTTTGGCGCTCCAAGATACATTGGCTAATTTATTTTCTGGTTTTTATCTGATTATCTCTAAGCAAGTGAGAACTGGAGATTATCTGAAATTAGATGATGGATATGAAGGTTATGTTACAGATATCAATTGGCGGAATACAACTATTAAAGAGATTAAAAATAATATTATTGTTGTTCCTAATTCTCGCCTAGCATCAGCGATTTTTACTAACTATCACCTACCAGCTAAGGCAATTACTTTAATCATGGATATCGGTGTCGGTTACGAAAGTGATTTAGAAAAAGTAGAAATAGTGACTGTAGAAGTAGCCAAAGAAGTGATGGCAGAAATTGCCCCAGAGTTAATAGAAAATGAACCTATTATTAGATTTCATACCTTTAATGATTTTAGTATAGATTTTAAATTATCTATGCGGGTAAATGAATATTTTGACCAGCGCATTGCGAGACACTTACTAATTAAGAAATTACATAAACGTTATCAACAAGAAGGAATCCAAATCCCCTTTCCTGTCAGAGAGGTTTATTTCCATAATCAGGGATCTGAAAATTCAAATCTTGATGTAAACTAATTCACCGCCATCAAAAATAATACTTTTTTCGTTGTCGAAAATTAGCTACCGACTGCACTAAACCCAAAGCAATGAAATTCGTCAACATAGCCGAACGTCCGTAACTCATCCAAGGTAGGGGAATTCCTGCTACAGGGGCTAAACCAACAGTCATCCCTATGTTAACAATTAGCTGAAATAATATCATTGACAAAACCCCAATAGCTAACAATGAACCAAAGTTATCTTTAGCAGTTTCAGCTATACGTAATAGGCGAAAGCAGATCAAACAGAAGACGAAAAGCACCACTAAACAACCCACAAAACCCAGTTCTTCCCCCACGGCGGAGAAAATAAAGTCTGTATGTTGTTCGGGAACAAAATTTAGTTGTGTCATCGGACCTTTAAACAAACCCCATCCCCAAACTTCACCAGCACCTATAGCGATGCGAGACTGGTGTTGATGATAGCCAACTCCAAAAATATCGTGTCCAGGTCTGAGAAATACAGTTAGGCGGTTTTTCTGATAATCCCTCAATATATGCTCCCAGACAAAAACTCCCAATTCACCACCTAACAAGTTGAGGGCTGAGGCCCCAATAGCATTGAGGGCAGATTTCCGCCAGGGGAGAGTATACCACCCTACAATACCCATAGCCACTACCCAAACTAACCCTAAAACTCCGAAAGATAATATGTTAAATACATTTACTGGCTCTGACAAAGGCCAATTTATACTAAACAGAATAGCAGAAATTATCGGCGAAATCATCAGCACCAGCCAGCCAGGATGAGCATTTGCCCAGTACAGCATTCCTAAGACGATGGCACCAAACACCAAAGATGTGGCCAAATCTGGCTGTAAAAATACTAATCCCCAAGGAATAGCAGTAATTGCCAAAGTCCGAAATACACTTTCCAGGGTGGAAGCTGTGCGCTTGTGTAATACAGCCGCTAAGGTGATAATCAGCCCGATTTTGGCAAATTCCGAAGGCTGGACGTTAAACCCACCAATGCTAATCCATCGCTGCGCTCCTTTCGCGCTGGTACCAATGATCATGACCGCGATCAGACTGAGATTTGTGAGTGCGTATGTTACCCAATGCCACTGAATCAGATTTTCATAACGGCTACGAGCTAAAAACAAGGCTATCACAACGCCAATGCCTGCTACCAACCAGTGCCAGAACCAGTCGGTCACTGGTTGCGTTAGTTCCGTACTCAATATCATTAAGCCACCAAATGTACTCATGCCAATAGTTAGCCAAAATAGCATCCAATCGATTTGCTGCCAGGAATTCAGCCAATGTTGCCGGCGAATTTGGGGGATAAAACGTTTGAAGATCATGTGTAAATTTATAATATTTAATATTGAATCTGCATTCCTGGGCTATTACCCAGGAATCAAAAAAGAACTACTTGATTATGTCAGAGCGGCAACTGATATTTTACCGGCGATATTTAGAGCGATCGCTTTTAATGCTTGTGCTGAGGCTGAATCTGGATCTGCTATAACTATTGGTACACCACTATCACCACCGACTCTGGTGGAAATCTCCAGAGGAATGCACCCCAGTAAAGGTACTCCCAACTCAGATGCTGTCTTGGAACCCCCACCGGAACCAAAGATGTCATAGTGCTTATCTGGCATATCTGGGGGAATAAAGTAGCTCATATTTTCTACGATTCCTAACACAGGGACATTCATTTGCTGGAACATTCGCAAACCTTTACGTGAGTCTAACAGGGCGACATTTTGCGGTGTAGTAACAATTACAGCCCCTGACATCGGCACTGCCTGGGTTAAAGTTAATTGAGCGTCACCGGTTCCCGGTGGCATATCGACGATTAAATAATCCAGTTGTCCCCATTCCACTTGATAGAGAAACTGGCGAATCACACCATTAAGCATGGGACCGCGCCAAATCACTGGCTGGTCTGGGTCAATCAAAAAGCCCATTGAGACTAATTTGACACCGTGATTAAAAGCAGGTTCGAGAATGTCACCTTTATCTGTGGAACGCACAACAATTTCAGCATCAGCTAGCCCCAGCATAGTTGGGTCATTGGGTCCGTAAATATCGGCATCTAGCAATCCCACTTTTGCCCCTGTTTGTGCTAAAGCTACAGCTACATTCACCGCTACTGTGCTTTTACCAACACCGCCTTTACCGCTGGAAACAGCCAGAATATTTTTCACCCCAGTAATCCCAGTCCTATCTGGTAAGCTTTTTTGTTGGGGTGTTTCTGCAGTAACATCTACACTTACCTCTGTAACACTAGGTAGCTGTTTAATCGCTTTTTTGCAATCTTCAACGATAAATTCACGTAGGGGACAAGCTGGTGTGGTTAACACCAAAGTAAAGCTAACCTTGCCATCCTCAATTTTGACGTTGCGAATCATATTCAGTTCCACCAAACTCTTGCGGAGTTCTGGGTCTTCTACCGGTCGCAAAACTGCTAAAACTGACTCGGAATCAAGAACATCGTACATACTCTTGTAACAAAATTTAAGAAAATTTTATGATCATCTAATATGATCTTAACTTTGTTTGGGAAGTGGTCTGGATTCCCTAAAAATCAAAACAACTATCATGGAGTGATTTTTTCTTCCCTGAGACTGTTGCTAATCCAGCCTTTTCTACGTATTCCACTAAGGAACGTGCTACACGATCTGCATAAGGGCGTGATAATGACCAAATTAGGGGGGACAACCAACCCCGGAGAGTGACTGAATAAGATAAACAAGTACCACAAACTGTAGACTCTACTCGGTAAGTAACTCGTTCTTCGATACCTGGAATCGCCATGACTCGGATACTTAACATTTCATGAGGTTTAACACCCTCGACAAAAATCCGGATGGGAATAGGCGAAAAGCGGGTGATGGCTTGGTAAATTAATCCCGGTTTGGGTACTAATCCATAGGGTACGTTAGTACTTTTGAGCAGGGGATGCCAGGAAACATCTGTTAAATCTACTACTTTTAGCCAGAGATCATCTACGGATGCAGAACTAATCTCTCGATACGTTCGCACCAGAGAAGCGCAAAACTGACGACGTTTGCGGTGGATGCATTTGGATAACCAACTTCGCATTTGCCTCATCCTCCTTCCTATGCAGCTGCTGATGACTCTGGTATGGTGAATCAGATTACCTCAAAGTAGAGATCGCTCATAGGGTCATTCACCAGAGTCTGGTGTTGATACCAGAATGTTTACATCAAGAAGTACAAAAAAAACTCAGTTAATATACAAGCCTATACGCATTTGAGGGAAAATAACTCTAGTCATGCCCATCAATCTTGTAAATGCTGACAAGTAAGACAAAAGCAGATTAGGCAAATTAAGCCGATAAATTGGCTGGATTTGTCCACAAATTTGAGAATTAACAAGTTTGTGGCTTTTTAGAAAATGTAATTTAAGTCTCGGAATCTATGTTGACTAATTCGCAAACGCCAACTGTAGACGCAACACCATCCCAGTCTTTACCTCCAACTGATTCTCAGTCGAGGGTAAGTCAGTTTATGAAACAGTTACAAGATGAAATTACCCAAAAACTGGCAGCAGTAGATGGTGTAGGTAAGTTTCATGAGGATAGTTGGGAACGTCCGGAAGGAGGTGGCGGGCGATCGCGTGTGCTGCGTGATGGTGCAGTATTTGAACAAGCTGGTGTAAATTTCTCTGAAGTTTGGGGTTCTCATCTACCCCCATCAATTTTAGCCCAACGCCCAGAAGCCTCAGGACAGGGTTTTTATGCTACAGGTACTTCACTGGTACTACACCCCCGCAATCCTTATGTGCCCACAGTTCACCTGAATTACCGCTATTTTGAAGCCGGACCAGTGTGGTGGTTCGGTGGCGGTGCTGATTTAACTCCTTATTACCCCTTTGCTGAAGATGCTGCGCATTTTCATAACACACTTAAGCAAGCTTGTGACCAACATCACCCAGACTATTACCCAGTGTTTAAGCGCTGGTGTGATGAATATTTTTACTTGAAACATCGGAACGAAAACCGTGGTGTCGGTGGGATATTTTTGGATTACCAAGATGGCCAGGGTATGTTATATCGCGGTCCTGACCCCAATGGCCAAGCGGCTATTTATAGCCAACAAGTGGGGGCACCATCAACCCGCAATTGGGAAGATTTATTTGCTTTGGTGCAAGATTGTGGCCGGGCATTTTTGCCGGCATACACGCCCATTGTAGAACGGCGACGGGAAATGGAATATGGCGATCGCGAACGGAATTTCCAACTCTATCGTCGCGGTAGGTATGTAGAATTTAACTTGGTTTATGACCGAGGCACTATTTTTGGACTCCAAACCAACGGACGTACAGAATCTATTCTCATGTCTTTACCTCCTTTGGTCCGTTGGGAATACGGTTACCAGCCAGAACCCAATACTCCAGAAGCCGAGTTGTATGAAATTTTCCTCAAACCGCAAGATTGGGTCAACTGGACAACTAAAACTCAATAAAACCACCGCTAATTCCCCATCTAGACTCATGTCAGATGGGGATCAACGTCCAGGGATGGCGAGCAGAGTGTCAAATCAATCCCCCTGTGGTTTTCCTGTATCCGTTTCAAAATCTCAAATCTTTGTAGGATTGTCAAAATATTAGCTGGCTCGCCAAACAAGGGCTAAAGATGTCCATAGACAAACCAAACTCAATACTTACCCAAGGCAATTAAATTTGGACAAAAACTTATAAATGATACGGATCGGAAACCTGAACTTGGCAAAGTCACCTTTAAGCGACAAAATGTAATAACGTCGCTCTTAACATTCTTAACATTTTATTCGTGAATAACGTCCGTACTGTCTCAGATACAAAACGAACTTTTTACTCGCTGCACACCCGACCGATTAACACCATTTATCGTCGGGTAGTTGAAGAGTTGATGGTGGAAATGCATCTGCTATCAGTCAATAGTGGTTTTACCTACAATCCAATTTATGCCTTGGGTGTAGTCACCAGCTTTGACCGCTTTATGCAAGGCTACCAACCAGAACGAGATCAGGAATCGATTTTTAATGCCTTATGTCAGGCTGTGGAACAAGAACCGCAACGTTACCGAGAGGATGCCCAACGGCTGCAAGCTTTAGCCCAAGACCTACTAGTACAGAATTTAATTGCTTGGTTAAGCCAAGCCACTCATTTAGATCGAGATCCTGATTTACAAGGACAACTCCAAGCGATCGCTAACAATTCCCAGTTTAAATACAGCCGCTTATTTGCGGTTGGTTTATTCACATTATTAGAACAGTCGGCTCCTGAGTTAGTCAAGGACGAAAAACAACGAACCGAAGCATTAAAAACCATTGCGGCTGGTTTACATCTATCTGATGAAAAACTTACTAAGGATTTGGAACTATACAGTTCTAATCTAGAAAAGATGGCTCAAGCCCTGGTAGTTATGGCAGATATGGTATCTGCTGATCGCAAGAAACGCGAACAGCGTCAACAACAAACTACGACCCCAGTTGCTCCCCCATCTGTAACCGAATAGCCACTATAATTCGTAATTCGTAGTTCTTGCTCAGGAACAAATTTGATTGTTTCCATTCATAAGTTGAGGATTTGCTACCTCAATTAATTAGGAATTACGAACTACGAATTAATCCTTTTTTCCTAAACACCTAATAATTTGTAAATCAGGCTGTTGATGATACTCAAGGCAAAAGCTCCTAGTACAGCACTCCAGATGCCAAAACGTAAGCGGAACCCCTCTACTAACCAAGCCGCAATACTAAAACACACAACGGCAATCATAAAGGTGAAAATGCCGGATAATAAGTTGAAGGTGAGTAAATCGGGGACTGTAAATATGAGGCTTAAAATAGGTCTCACTACTGCTGTGACAATACCCAGAACTGCGGCGGAAAAAAATGCCTTTTGTGGAGAGTCAATTTCCACTCCCAAAGGGAGCTTACTAATAATCAATAAGCTGATAGATGTTACCAACCAAACAATTAAAAGCGTCACAATATTCATGCCACAACCCTTGAAACGTGAACGGTGATCGGCGCTAAATTACTAAGTCTGACCAGGGATAAATTTTTGAAGCTTAACCAATTATTTATAAATTAACAGATATTTTTATCTAAACATACTTTATTCCAGATATCTTTAGGTTTAACCCCTTCGAGTTGGGCGGAAAATACACCCATCTCCTAAGAGGATGTTTGTCAAGTCATGATTAGTGTATCAAATATTGTTTGACCCCTCCCTAACCCTCCCCTTGTAAGGGGAGGGGACTGGATTTTATTGTTTTTTGTGTGGTCGGTGTGTTCCCCAATCCTTCCCAATCCTTCGGTGTTCGGTGTGTTCGGTGTGTTCGGTGTTAAGCAAGAAGAGGAGTTAGGGGTGAGGTTCCATACTTAATTAAAACCTCACGTTCAGGGGAATTGTATTACCTTTGAGGTGTGGGAGGAGTTTCAGGTGCTATAGGGACTTGGGGCGCTAGTTCATTGGGTAACACTGGGGACTGGACATCAGGATTTACCCCCGGAACTGGTGCCATGGGAAAATTAGGTAGATTAAATGAGTCACTGGTTAATGGGGCAGGTCCTGGTATAATTCCCAAGGAAACGCGATCGCCACCTACTTGCCGCATCAAGTCTAAGATTGAAATTACATCATTATAGGTTGCTGTACGAGATGCATTTAACACCAAAGTTCCACTAGGGTTAGCGGCGAGATATTGCCTTAAGTTTTGTACTAACTGATCTCGTTGTACAGGCTGCTTTTCTATGTAAAGATTACCTATAGCATCAAGAGTGATAATGCGAGTGGCATTCTCTGAGATGAGACCAGTGGCTGTACTTGTACTAGCTTTAGGTAAATCAATATTAATCGCCTGTTGTCGAGTAAATTGCAAAGCCGCCAACAGAAAAAACGTCAGGATGCAAAAAACGACATCAATTAAGGGGAGGATTTGAATTTGTGTTTCTTCAACTGGGCTCTGTAAATTAATTTTCATACCTGGGTTGGGTGTAGAATTTTTAACTATTGCTCAGAATCTAACTACTCAGTTGCATTGGGGGGTTGAGGAGCTTCACCAAAAGGGTTTTTATCTTTCCTGCGGGGAGGAGTATTACTGTCTTGTAAAGACTCGGCAACCATGAGAGAATTAATTTTTTCATAGTCAGGGGGAGACTGGCGATATAACAATTCCATGTCATTACCCGCTTTACGAAAAATTTTCACCTGGTCAACTACAAAACTTTGAAATAGGCGATAAAAGACCAAACTGATAATGGCCACTATTAAGCCAGTAGCGGTACTAATTAAAGATTCACCAATACCAGTAGTGACACCAGCCGTAGATTCGGTTCCTAAATCACCAATGCGAATTGAACGCAAAGATTGGATCAAACCCAAAACCGTACCCAGCAATCCCAACAGAGGAGACAGGGCGATGATAACTTCTAAGAGTTTTTCACCCCGGCGCATCCCGGCTAATTCATCTTCGGCGGTGGACTCCAATGCTAATCGAAAGGTTTCCGGATCACTTTTGTGTAAGCTTAAGGGGGCATAAAGAAAGCGTCCAATGGGTTGATGGCGGGACTTTCTAGCAATATCCGCCGCTACTTCCCAACTATCTTTGGCAGTATTTAATACACGATCCACAATTTGGTTTTCTTGGGTCATAATTCTTAGCCAGAACCACAGACGCTCAAAAATCACAGTTATAGATATAATCGACAGCGCCAGCAAAGGCCACATAGCCGGGCCGCCCTTTTCAAACAAATCTAAAATATCCACTGTTAGGGTTCCCCTTTCGATTTCAACAGCAACTATCCTAAAGCACTTTAATTCTCAAGATTAATGCATAATTACATATTCCTCTACAAAATCTTCCGGCAAATATTTAGCCCAGGAAAATTACTAGCGTCTTCCATACTACCTGGGACGGTTATTCCTACCGGTAATTTATCTGAGAGTTTGTCAAAATTAATTAATAATAACTGGAGGGTAAATACATGAAATTTCCAATCCAATTACTATACGATTGGTATCGTAATTTGCTACGTAATCCTATTTATCGGTGGTGGGTGATTTTAGGGACACTGGTTTATATTCTTAGCCCTATAGATATCTCTCCCGACTTCATACCCATTCTCGGACAAATTGATGACTTTTTACTTCTGTCTATAGTTTTTTCCGAGGTGTCTGGGTTAGTGCTCTCAGGTTGGAAGGCGCGTCAGGGTTCTGAACAACCTAGTACTGAAACTGTTGATGTTGATGCGGTGTCTGTGGATTGAAAAATTTCCACGCCAAGGTACGCAAAGACGGATATTTCTCTGCGACTCCTTGGTGTCAATCTGGATTTAAATATCTTTGACAAATTCTGTTAAGAATCTTAAGGCTTTCAATATATAACTTACACAATCTTGAGGAGAGGTATTATAAAAGCATTGCCAGGCTGAAGCTTTATCTTCATCATAGCGATCGCCTCGTTCGGGATGCTGTTCTAACCATGCTAATCGCACCGCATGGCCAATTAATACATCTAAAACTATATACTCCTCAATTTGTAAGCTGGGATTATTGGCGACAATTGTGGCTAATTCCATCAAGGCTTCAACATTGACTTGGCGGTATTCTGGAGCCTCAATTTTATTGAGTAAATGCTCAACTCTCAGGGCAAAGTTCTTTTCCCCGGCTGTCATTTCTGATAAAATTAACTCACTATCTAAACGATTGCGACGCTCTAGTTTATCGCCAATCACAATTCCTTTACAATGTTTCATTAATCGCCAAACCTGCTGGAAGAAGTCTTTAGGGACTCGGTTTAATGCTCCTTCGCCTTGGCGAAATCTCCGCCAACCACCCGGGGGGACTGTGCTTTGTTCTTTTTCGGTTGTCGGTAGCACTACCCAAGCAATATCGCTTTCTTTTTGCTTGATGTGCAGTGATTCCTGTTGGCGTAATAATTTACTAATACCTGTATAACCTCTTAATACTTGATGCAAGCGCATTTTCACTTCAAAGGGTGACAGTTCCATCAATTGTTCATAGGCTTCATCTTGAGTGACACCCAACTCTTGTGCTAATTCACTGGTAATTAATAAGATCAGATAGCCGACTCTCAGAGTTAGCAAACCTTTAAACAGTTGAGGTTCCGATCGCATTAACACCCCAAGATAGATAATAATTTCTTGTGTGAGGACGCGATCGCGGATATCTTCCCGACAGAAATGATTTATTTTCTCGGTAATTTCTCGGTGGGACATAGGCACTATCATCAGTGATGACTGACTGTAAGCTCTACCCACGGCAATTTGTTTACCTCTGACCAAAATACTCGTGACTGTATCTGATAAGCCAATATCAACCATTTGTCTTAATCCAGCAGCGCGACGTACCACCGCCCAAATACCTAAATTACCGGCTTTGGTGTAGACTTCATCTAGTAAATCACCCACGGTGACATTATGCTGTGGACCCCCAAGACCTGTATCAAAAGTTAATCCCTCCAAGCGAGTTAAAGTTTGTAATAATTCGATTTGTTCATAGATATTTGACGAAGAGCGCAAGGAAGCCAGCAAAAATCCCAAGTTAGTCTCGCACTCCATCTGAAATTCTTGGGTATTTCCTAACCGTCCCCCAGGATGATAAGCCAGATAATAGCAAGGGGGGGCAGCATTTTGCATTGGCAATTGGGAGAAATCTGCATCTGGGAGAAAATCAATCCTTTGCATCCCCGCTGTTAGCATCAGTTGATTGAGTCGTCCCAATTTTACCTTTACACCATTACACACACCATCTTTAAGTTCCTGCATCAGTTCTAATAAAGCCTCAGAACCGATTTCTAACATGCTATGGGTTAACATTAAAGTTAGAGTAGGACGACCTAAATCAATCCAATAATCTCGAATATAAGCGAGTTCACTTCTGATTTGATCCAGTAAAAAATGATAATCAAGGGTTAAATAAAACTGTTGGGAATCTAAAAACGAAGGTAAAAATACAATTGTCTCTCCGTGAATCCGAAAAAATCGAGATGTGTTCAAACTCCGTAACCGCCGCACAGGACGACCTGTTAAACCCAGTTTATCATTACGTCCAATTTGAGTATAAATAGCCGAAAGTTCCTCGGCTTTTCTGACTTGAATTGGTTCTACTTGCTTAGGTGTTTGAGTTTCAATTCCATGGACTTCTAGTTTAGCTTGTAATTCTTCATCCTCAGCTAGTAAGGCGATTTGTACTAAAGCCTCGCGTTTTTTACCTATACATAAATGTCTTCCTAATGGGTCAATATCCCCCACCGCGATTAATCCTTCATCTAATAGTTGACCGAGAAAATATAAACTTTGCGCCCAGACTAAGGGGATGTTTTCATTAGGTAAGCGAGTTTGACTGTGGGGGGTTAATTTTTCCTCTTCTACATTTTCCGCTGGCACATAATACAATTCTGGTAATAAACCCACGCCATCACGTTGAATGAGTAATGACTGCAAACGTTCCTGGTACTCTTTAACTTGCTGACTGTCTCCACGGAACAAACCATCGAGAAATAAGTAAGTAAAAAATAACGGCCACTCGCATTCAATATGCTCAAATTGCTTCAGTTCCCAAGGTTCATAGTGTAAGCGTTGATTATCTTCTAAAACGGTTTGGTGTCCATCCCGTAAGAAGCGTTTGCAGCCATATTTTCCTTGCAGTTTACGAATAATATCATTCAATGTGCGATCGCGTAATTGCACATTTTCTACTGCAAAAGCAGGATAACTAATAATACTTAACAGTGCGCCATCAATTTCTTTAGAAGCTGATTCTCTAGGTAATAAAGATTCTAAGGTAATTCGGGCGCGAGCAATTTCATCTGGTAGGACATGAATAACTGATGCTTCACCACCACGCACACCAAACAAATTTAGACCATTGATAGCTTCTAAAGCAGCCTTAGCCATACCGACAGAACTAGCATTGAGTTCAGCACTACCATGATTAATTTTATTACCTCTTTCCCAAATGCCATAATCTGGTGTGCGGTAAGCGCGCCCAATGTAGTAAACCAGGTTTTGGATAAAATTTACTTCATCAATGGTGTAAATAATTTGCAATCCTGAAGCGGTCATTTGTGCCAGCATCAGTAAAAATATAGATGTAGCATCAAGTTGTAAATGTCCCCATTCATCATCTCCAACCACAATGTCAGCTGTAGCTGTGTTGTATTTGGCGTGTAAGCCATCTAGGAGTGACTGAGTATGTTTAAATTTCTCGACTTTATGGGATTGACGCAACATCGCAAATAGTAGGCCTCGCATCAATTTGGTGACGCTATGCTCTAGTTCATAAGTCCGTCCCTTGTCTTCGTCAGTCTTGCGATATGCCAGTGCTAAACCCCAAACTGCTAAAATGCTGTAAACATTATCTCTTACCCAAGCATCTGTATAATCACCGTGGGCGGTGATGGCTGTACTCGCAGGAAGTAACCCGGTAATTGGATTCTGACGTGCGAGGATGATTGTCTTGATTTGCTGGTAGTAATGTTCGAGTCTTGTTTGCAGTTCGGTGACTGTTTGCATAATCTTAATTTTAGGAAACTCAGGCGTAAGAATATGTGGGGTAAATTGTATGGATCACAGGAGAGCAATTAACCATAGATTGGTCTGTCATGATTGACAGATTTTGGATATAAACCCTCTGGGTTATTGAGGGTATTGGTGAGAAACAAAGGGTACTTTTACTACTTCACCTTCTGTTTCTCCTATCTGGACTTTTAAGCCAATACCACCAGCTTTGCTGCGAATATAACCTAGTCCAAAGTGACCATTGACGGTTGCAGTGTAACTAGTAAGTTTACCGACTTTTTCATCGCCAATGGCGATCGCACTCCCCACTGATGCAGGTGCATTCAGACGTATGCCCCATAGGTGCTGTTTTACACCTTTATATGTATTGAGCCTAGCGATGGTTTCTTGACCGATGTAGCAACCTTTGTTAAAAGAAATTGTTTGCCATAAGCCAACTTCTAGGGGGTTATAATCATCTGTTAGTTCTGCATCGGGGGCTGGTCTTCCTTGTAAAATCCGTAATGTTTCCCAGGCACTATTCGTCAATTCTACCGCCCCTAGTGCTACAATCTGTTGCCATATTTTCTCTTTCTGTGCAGCTGGCATAATAATTGTATATCCCGGTGTAGCCAAGCCACTACCCACGGCAATCATGAGTCCGTTAACTAGTTGATGATTACCATAGGCTTGACCAATAATTGCACCAGCACCCAGCTTTTCTACAATAGTATGACTCTGGGCACCCATGAGGCTCAATGTCGATGTTTCATCTGTGACATCTGTCAATTGCACTTGATCAGCAAAAAAGATATACCGGTCTAACCATTGCATCAGCAACTCCCGACGGCTAGGGGAGGTAAGTAACAGCACTGCATCCTCTAAAATGTATGCAGTTACCAGGTCAATGGTGCGAGCTGTGGATGATACCATCACAGTATCACAGCCCTGGCCTGGCTTGAGGCTGTGAAAATCGTTAGTACTTTGATTGTGTAAAAACCGGATACGGTCATCATCAGAAACTCGTATACGCCCCCAGTAGGAGCGATCGCATACAGCAACCCCTTCTGTTGCGGCTTGAATGGCTGCTGTGTTTTGAGCGTCAGTTACAGATGTTGACATGGTGATGAAGAGTTGCTCTGTTTTACAGTTATGAGGCTTACATTTAATTAGGTTACTACAATTTTTCTCACAAATGCAGCCCTATATACGGGTTCACCTTTGTTTTGAGTCCCTATTTCCCTTTCTGTGGGTACTGGTAAAGGGTTTTGTGTTAACCATTCTTCTGTACCTAGTCGTTCAAAGGCGGGATTTTCAGCAAACAGGTCGCGCATTTGACTGGCGACGAATTCAACATCTGACTGCAAAAACACAACCCCCCCAACGGTCAGATAATCAGCTAATTCAGCCACTAATTCCGGTTGTACTACCCGGCGTTTAGCATGGCGGCTTTTAAACCAAGGGTCGGGAAATTGAATAGTTACACGCTGTAAAGTTCCCGGAGTCAACGAGGATAACAGCGATCGCAATGAGTTATTTACATTGCAAAATAAATAATGGAGATTAGTTAAACCCAACTCACATAGTAACTGGTTCGCCTCCACTACCAAAGGTTCTCGAATTTCCAAACCCAGAAAATTCCAGTTGGTTTCTATCTGCGCCATTTTCAACAAAAATCTGCCCCTAGCGCAGCCAATATCTAGATGTAGTGGTTGGTTTGGCTGTGTATAAACCTTTTCCCATTCTATAGCATTTGCCGGCGTTTGATACTTTCTTGCCAGTGGGTTAACGTGTTGTCGCACTCTGACTACTGCCAAAATTAATACTCCTTTTATTACTTACCAACTTGATTTTAATATTATAAATCTTCTAAATTTGGCATTCTATAGCCTGTCCTTCCCCCCTTACTTTTCACATTATGGGCTTTCCAACTATTAGATAAATCGATAATTATCAGTTTATATTTTAATAATTTGAGCTATTTTAAGGGGTTTCACGAATTACTAAAAATCTTTAATTCTTATTGTTTTATTCAGCTATAGTAAATAATTAATTAACCACAGCTATGATTGTGAACAGATAGGAAAACGTTACAAAAGATCACTTATAACAGGTTTTACCAGCAAGGGTTATACTTTTTATAAAAGAGTTTTTCTATCTAGTTTTTAACATTATCCTCCAAATCAATGGCTTTAAATTTTCGCTTTGCCGTAGTTAGCGACCTACATATTACCCTTCCTCATACTATCTGGGATCATCCTAGCCGATTTCATCTGGTGGAGGTGAGTATCCCTGCTTTTGAAAGCGCAATAGAACACTTAACACAACTTAATATAGATTTCCTCTTGCTTCCCGGAGATTTAACTCAGCACAGTGAACCAGAAAATCATATCTGGTTGCAAGAAAGATTAGAGAAGCTACCTTTTCCCACCTATGTTGTTCCTGGTAATCATGATGTTCCTGTGGTGATGGCCAATGGCCAATCAATTGGGTTTGCTGATTTTCCCCAATATTACCGCAAGTTTGGCTACGAAAATTCCGACCAACTTTACTATACACAGCAACTGTTGCCAGGAGTACGACTAGTTGGACTCAATTCTAACTTTTTTAATGACCAGGGTGAGCAAGTAGGGCGTTTGGATACTCAACAACTGACATGGTTAGAAGAGATACTCACAGCAGCAGGTAATGAATTGGTGCTGGTAATGGTACATCATAATGTGATTGAGCATCTACCGGAACAATCGCGCCATCCTATAGGTAAGCGCTATATGTTGGAAAATTCTGCGCAATTATTGCAAATTCTGCGTAATTATGGCGTTAAATTAGTATTTACAGGACATTTACACATTCAGGATGTTGCTTACTCCCAAGGGGTTTATGATATTACTACTGGTTCCTTAGTGAGTTATCCTCATCCGTACCGGGTTTTCCAGTTTCAACAGGATAACTACGGTAGAGAGTGGTTACAAATTCAATCACACCGGGTAGAAACAGTACCTGATTTCCCCCATCTGCAAAATTTATCACGTCAGTGGATGGGCGATCGCTCTTTCCCCTTCCTGGTGAAGTTATTAACTCAACACCCCTTAAACCTCCCATTGACAGTAGCAGAAAAAATAGCTCCTGATCTGCGGGACTTTTGGGCCAATGTTGCCGATGGAGACGCTTTATTAGACTATCCACAATTTCCCATAGAATTACGTCGCCATCTTCAGACCTATGGTGCAATGACTAGTGGTATTCCGACTCTAATTGATAACCACAGCACTCTCTTGTTAGGGTAGGTTAACTAATCATGGGGCGACAAATTGCAAAAACTGAGGTATAACCATGTACAAATGTATTCCCCCCAACAGGCCCTATTTCCCCATTACAGAAAAAGCCACCTATCGGTATATGATGAATGTAGCGCCTAAATAACTCCGAATCAAAGTTGGATTGGCCATAAAGACCTTGACCACGACCCAGACAGGAGAACATGAAAGCCGCCGCCGGTGGAAAAATTTGTTGCTTTTGATACCCTTCTAAGAGTAATTCTAAGTCTTCAGCGGAGGCTTGGGCATCACGCAGTTGGAATTGTAGGCGTTGACCAGGACGGATGACATCGCCAATGGCGATCGCTCCAGCAGAGGGATCTACCCCCAAGATGCTACG
Organism: Anabaenopsis arnoldii; assembly: GCF_028331025.1. NCBI lineage: Bacteria > Bacillati > Cyanobacteriota > Cyanophyceae > Nostocales > Nodulariaceae > Anabaenopsis > Anabaenopsis arnoldii. Next base: position 96,691 of record NZ_JAQMUH010000096.1, read on the forward strand.
AATTAAAAAATCTCCCTGTTGTAAAGATAGCTTAAACTGGTCCATCACTAGACCCACAAATAGAGAACGCTGTGCCAATATCCGCTCTTCTTCACTCAGGCTAGCAATCAAATCTCGTAAAACCATCAGCGGCACTTTTTGATCTAGTTCCAGAATGATATTACGTTCAGCCTTTGTGACTTGCATCGGCTGGCCGATGGGTCGGCATCCTTGAGCTACAATAGTTTCTAAAACAATATTGCCACTCAAAGCCAAGCCTACCGTTCCCTCACGATACAGGCGTTGATGTATCCCCTCGGCATCATGGCTACAAAATAGAGATATTTGACTACTTCCACCCCCAGAGCTAGCCTGTCCCCCGACTATTACCGAGCCAGGGTAGGCAAAATCTAACCCCTGCAATAAATCATTGATTCTTGAAGAAAAGGCACTAGACAGTAAAATAAAATGGGGGGTAGGTGATGGTTGCACACCAATTAAATCTATCCAAGCATCTGGTGAACTATCCATGTCAGGTAATTCTTCTCCGAGCACATGAAAAACTTCCACATTCACACCTGGTAGATATCCCAAGGTAAGACTAATAGCAGGTTCTCCCTCTAATTCTTGAGGTTCGCCTGTAGCTGTAGTCCCAATTACCCCCAGACCACTACACCCAATCATTACAGGTACGGAAAGTTTTTCAGCCAACAGGGGTAAAACTCGGGAATACTCACTCGCAAAAGCAGACGAAATGAATATCACCCCCAAATCCGCAGGTACTGTTAATGACGACACAGCCTGTTCTACTACATCTGTAATAGCTGCTTCTAAAGAAGGACGGGTTGATAGGGCATTTGCCCACTGCATTTGCTCTGCCATGAATTTTAGGCTGTTTTTTGTTACTATAGTTAGTAGTATTAGTAGTATGTGATTTTTCCCCTACTACATATGTTCAAGTACCATACATTGACACCGGATGATCAGATATTGGTACTTAGGAAACTTATTATACAATATAACAGCGGGATTAATTCTACTCTTGGCTGATATTTACCCGCTGCCATCAGGACTCTTAAAAATGCCTGTCTTTAGTTTACCTTGTTGTTGTTCTTTTAATTTTGTATTGATCATGGATGATTAAGCTAAAATACTTAACGTAACAGGTTAAGTAGTTAGAATGGTGGACGAGCTAACCACAAGACTCCATTCTGCAAGTTTTTATATACTAGGACAAAAACCACACAAAGAGATTTAACTATGAGCGACACCCAAGAAAAAATCCAAGAAAAAATCGAAGTTGAAATACAACAAGCTCGTGCTGTCTGTGATATTTCCGGTGGTAACTCTGCTGAGTGTGCCGCTGCTTGGGATGCAGTGGAAGAACTGCAAGCTGAAGCCTCCCACCAGCGGAACAAGAAGCCAAAAAATTCACTAGAACAGTACTGTGATGATAACCCAGACGCTCTTGAGTGCCGGGTTTACGACGACTAAAAAGTAAAGTTTTATCCGAATAAGCAAGCAACTATATCTACTTACTGTTATCTTGCACCTTGAAGCTAACCCTAGATTAAATAGAAATTAAATAGAAATCCATCTCTTTTAATCATCTGAGGTTTGGGTCAGTATACTATTTATACTAGATTCATATGATACCGAAGGTTAAGATTGGGTTTTCCTGGGGTTGCTAGTTCATAAATCCGGCGCAAGTTCCTTAACTGTGCCGATGATGCTTTGGGCTGATGCAAGATATTAAACTTTAACTTCTCCCAGTTGCTTGTTTTTTTTAACTAGAAATTAAACGTATCCGGTGAATAATTGATTGAAATTTATTATTGCTAACCTCAGAAAAAATTATGAATGAAGTTTGGTTTCGCCAGTATGTCTGGGTTGACTATCGACTGGCATTATTATTTTTAGTATTTATTCCTGTAATTCTACTAATTTGGGCATTTGTACAAAAAGCCGAAGCAATACAGCACCTCTTGACCATTTACTGGCGGGTATCCAGTCTATTAGCCATCACCGTCTATTTAATGATTGGTCAGTACCCAATCAGCTTTATATCTGGGTTCATCGGGCGGATTCTCATTCCTATTTCTCTGTGGTTTTGGCTAGACCTCAATGATGAAATTGATTACCAGCAAAGTAGCCCTTTAAAACTGATTTTTACCTCTTGGCGCTGGGGTGTGACTATTTATTCTATTTTGGGTGCAATTGCTCTTGTGCCTTTTTTAGGGTGTGCTGTCTCGGAAACTGCTATCAAAACTCCCTATTGTCAAGTTTGGTTGGAAGCGCCCTTACTGTTTAAACAATATTTCCATGAGAATAGCACACCTGTGTTTCTAGGTTTTTTGGCTATACTGAGTTTAGTAATCTATGTAGTGTACTTAACCTACTTTGTACTTGTGAAGCTAGGAAAACAAGGACGTTCAGCAGTACAACACTAGTTGAGATGAATAATTGCATTGGTAAACGCTTGGAACAATACACCACCAAACGCCCCCAAGAAGTTCTGCTGGTAACATTGGAAATCGCCAATTATCAAGATCAAGTTGCTATTTTTAAAGGTTTCTCTAGTTCCTTGATGCGCCCAACTGCATTTGACCCGGATGTACAAGTTATCCCGGAGGATGCGGTAATTTTGAATATTGACCGCATCCAAAGCCCTTACAATCCTGAAGCTCCCAATTATATCCAAAAAGGACTTTCTGGGGAAGCTATGGAAGATCTACTGTCAGCAGTTGGTGTGTAATAATCATTTAATCATCATGTCTGTTTCTGGATACACTCTCCCGGTTTTTGCCTGTGCTTCTGCTATGGCGGCTTTACACTGGTTACGCCATGACCAAGCTGTAACATCTGTGTCGGTGGACTTGATTTCACCCGCAGAAATGGCAGAAATACCCATTGAACAGGTAGCAGGTCTATCTGATCATATGGCTTTGGCAATTACCCGCAGCGAACCAGGTGATAATCTGGATTTAACCAGAAATACACCAATTTGGGCCCTGGTGCAATGGCGTGTGGGCGATGGGGAGCCTGTAATTATTCAAGGTGGGGAAGGAATTGGTAAACAGCTAAATGCGGACTATCAGCCGGCGATTTATGCTTATGCTCACAGGTTGCTACAAGAAAATCTCCGGCGGATGCTAGCAGCTGATGAGAAAATCACTGTCAATATTATTCTACCATTCGGGCGATCGCTGGCTGTGCGCACTTCTAATCCTGCTTTTGGTGTGGTGGAAGGTCTTTCGCTGTTGGGGACAACTGGTATTTCTCAACCTTTAAGCACACCAGAGCAATTAACAGCTTTCCGCACTGAGTTAGAACATAAAGCCAGTCGGTTTGAAAATTTGGTATTTTGCATCGGCGAAAATGGTCTAGATTTGGCGCGTCAACTGGGAATCAATCCTGAACAAATGGTAAAAACTGCTAACTGGTTGGGGCCAATGTTAGTAGCAGCAGATGTACTGGGTGTGAAGGAAATCTTGTTATTTGGTTATCACGGAAAACTGATGAAATTGGCTGGGGGGATTTTTCATACTCATCACCAGTTGGCTGATGGCCGTCGGGAAATTTTAGCCGCCCATTGTGCCTTGGTGGGTTTAAATTCCCACGATATACAGTCTGTTTTTGAAAGTCCTACGGCTGAGGCTGCATTAAAATACTTAAGAACCTTGGATACTGTGACGGGTAGTGATTGGGTTAATCAAGTTTATACTGCGATCGCTCAAGCTATTGATACTCGTTCCCAAGCATACATTCAAAGTCATAGTACCAGAGGCGCAGCACCAACACTGTGCGGCTCGGTTCTGTTTGATCGCGATCGGCAAATTCTCATCAAGAGCAAAATCGGTTGCATGTTAATGGAAAAATTGTGTTAGTTTAATATGAATAATCATAAATAATCCCCATAAATATTTTTTTCAGTATCCATCCTTGGATCAGTTATTCTTTTAAAACTATGCCATCAACATTGTCTAGCAAGCGCATTTAACCTTGCGTTTGTTGGGGATCAACTCAACCATTTACCAGCATCAGCAGGGAATGAATGGTTTTCACTTAGGCTATAGAGCGACTGTTTACCTTACATTTACAACTCCCCATGAATACATCGGTGACTCTACCAACCGAACCAGCACCTCAAATAGACAATTTGGGGGGGCTAGATCGTCAAATGATTGTAATTCTCGACTTCGGCTCCCAATATTCTGAACTGATTGCGCGCAGAATCCGCGAGACTCAAGTATACTCGGAAGTTCTATCTTATCGCACAACATCCGAACAATTACGCAAATTAAATCCCAAGGGGATCATTCTCTCTGGTGGACCGGGATCAGTTTATGTGGAACACGCCCCCCATTGCGACCAAGAAATCTGGAATTTAGGTATTCCTGTCCTGGGTGTCTGCTATGGTATGCAGTTGATGGTTAACCAACTCCATGGGGAAGTGGCTAAAGCAGAGCGAGGAGAGTATGGTAAAGCATCATTATATATAGATGACCCCACAGACTTACTGACTAATGTGGAAGATGGTACCACCATGTGGATGAGTCACGGAGATTCAGTGACAAAAATGCCACCAGGGTTTGAAGTGTTGGCACACACAGATAATACACCCTGCGCCGCCATTGCTGACCACGAAAGAAAACTTTATGGTGTCCAGTTCCATCCTGAAGTAGTACATTCTCTGGGGGGACTGGCCTTAATTCGTAACTTTGTCTATCATATCTGCGATTGCGAACCCACATGGACTACAGAGGCTTTTGTAGAAGAAGCAATTCGGGAAATTCGCGCCAGAGTAGGTGATAAGCGGGTACTGTTAGCCTTGTCTGGGGGTGTGGATTCTTCTACCCTGGCCTTTTTGTTGTATAAAGCTATTGGGGAACAATTGACCTGTGTGTTTATTGACCAAGGCTTTATGCGTAAGTTGGAGCCGGAACGGTTACTCAAACTATTTAAAGAACAGTTTCATATTCCTGTAGAATATGTTAGTGCTCGCGAGCGCTTTTTGTCGATGATTGCCGGGGTAACAGACCCAGAAGAAAAGCGCCGGCGTATTGGACATGAATTTATCCAGGTATTTGAAGAAACATCTAAACGCCTGGGACATTTTGACTATTTAGCCCAGGGTACTCTGTATCCAGATGTGATCGAGTCCGCTGATACTAACGTAGACCCCCAAACAGGGGAACGAGTAGCAGTAAAAATTAAGAGTCATCACAACGTTGGTGGTTTACCCAAAGACCTGCGGTTTAAACTGGTGGAACCATTGCGGAAACTGTTTAAAGATGAAGTCCGTAAAGTTGGGCGTTCGATTGGCTTACCAGAAGAAATTGTACAACGCCAACCTTTCCCCGGTCCTGGTTTAGCAATTCGCATTTTAGGGGAAGTCACCCCCGAACGGTTGAATATTCTCCGTGATGCTGATTTGGTTGTGCGTCAAGAAATTAACAAGCGTGGTTTATACCATGATGTTTGGCAAGCATTTGCTGTGTTACTACCAATTCGCAGTGTAGGCGTAATGGGGGATAAACGCACTTATGCTTATCCTATTGTTCTGCGTATTGTCACGAGTGAAGATGGTATGACGGCTGACTGGGCGCGGATACCTTACGATGTCTTGGAAGAAATTTCTAATCGCATTGTTAATGAGGTGAAGGGGGTTAACCGTGTGGTTTATGATATTACTTCTAAGCCCCCTGGAACTATAGAGTGGGAATGATGTCGGGTTAATTTCCACCAGAGATGGACACAGATCAACACACATAGGTCTGTGTCCTCATCTGGTTTTCAATTTCCTGTAGCATCAGCCACCATGCTCCAGGGGGTCTATAGTCATAACATCCTGGTCGGAATTCCGTCAACCACCAACTGACTAAGATTGAAATTTAGCCTGTTTAATTGTGCATTTAAAAAAGTCAAAGTAACGTTCTGTACCAAACCACCAACCGACATTGACCTGAGAAGGAATGGTAAAACCACCAAAAGTTTGATCTGCGTGACATTTACCGCCAAAGGGAATATAGCGCCATTTGCGATTGTTTGTATGATTTCCCCAACGGGGTGAAGAAATTTCTAAAACTTTGCCATCAGTATCAATGACTAGGGTGAGGGTGACGGGTTCATCATTTATCTTCAGTCTGGCTTCAATGGTGTCATCAGAAATTTCTCGCCACTCTACGCCCTGCTGGGGTAACAAGGCGGATGGTAACCAGACAAATTCCTGTACTAAGCGCCCAATGCTAGAACGAAGAGTATTGTGATCATGTACGTTGATAATTGGGATTAATCCCCAGAGTCCAAATTGCACTCGCCCTAAACCATTAATCATGTAATAATCAGCACCATCAAGCTTTAATAATTTACCACCGATGATGGCTTTCCACACAAATCCTTGTGAGGTGATAAGTTCTTGACAACGCATGGAAAGCCAAGATTTATCCCGTCCCAATCTCAAGCGCCCCTGCATCTTTAATTGATTAGCATGAGCTAAGGGTGTCCCTGGAGCAATAGCGTGTAGAAAGTAACGCTGTACAGTGGGTGGCAATCCAGTAATCATGTCTTCACTGAAGTATTCCTGTGTCGGGGAGGCTTGTGAAGAACACAGGGAACACAATCGCCACATTTGATTGACCTGGCGATTAGTTCTGATTTTGAGGATGATCAGACTCAAAAATGCGATCGCCAACAGTATAACAATGCCAATGAGAATCTTGATAGACATAAAAACACACCTGATAAATATAAATTAAATAACATATAAATGTGTGTTTTGACACCACTCACCTTTGACATTTGCCAAAAACCTGACCTTTGGTTAGTAAGGTGTGACGTTATTTTAGGCACCCATACCAGAATAACGTTTTAGTCCCCCAAGCCACAGCAGGCGATTTACCGCGAAAAATATGAATATCCAGGCTAAAATGGCTAAAAATCCCCCGGCAACATCAACAGGTAACCCCACCAAAAGACTGACTGGGAAATGAATCAAATAAGGGAAAGGCGTAAACATAACCACCGTGCGCACCGTTTCGGGAAAAACATCCAAAGGTGCAATTAAGCCCGACAAAAATAAATAAAATAGAAACCAGAAGTTTTCCAAAGCACTAGCGCGTTCTGTCCAAAATGCGAACATAGCAAAAGTATACTGAATCACAAACCGTAAAATAAAACTGAGTATACATGCAATAAAAAAGAGTAATAATTGCCACCAACTAGGTAACCAAACAGCTTGAGGATAGAGGGTAAAAAACAAAAAAACTAGTAGTAGTGCAAAAGGTAGACGAGCCACCCTTTCGGAAAGATGAGCAGCGACATGGCGCCAGACTGGATCTAGGGGTTGCAATAAGCGGGATGATAGCTTACCCTCCACTATCTCCTTTTCAAACTCCCAAATTACCCAGACAACAGTAACTTGTCGCACAAAAAAAACCGTGATAAAGTAGCGGGCAAAATCTGCAGGTGTCAGAGCAAACTCCCCACCTTGGGCCGCCTGTATCCAGACACCCATCAAGATAATAGGTAAAGCGCCAGCCAAAACCCATAAAATCAATTCCGCCCGATACTCCACCATATAGGCGTAGTAAACAGACAGCAAAGTCAAGATTTTCCTAAGAATTTTTTTCACTGAAATTACACCACTCCCGCCTGAAAAACTCTACCAATCACCTCTTCTATTGGCGGCTCAGTCACTGTTAAATCAATGACTTCTAAATCTGCCAGAATTTGAGATACTGTACTGGTCAGGGTTTCTCGTGGTACGATAAAGCTCACAGCACGCCCCTCTAGGGACTGGACATCACCGTAGAACATGAGTTTTTCTCTAGGTAGCGGCTCGGTTAACTCAATATGGATTTCGCGGTAAGGTGCGAAATTTGCCACCAATCCATCTAAACTACCGTCATACATCAGCTTTCCTTGGTGAATCAATAGTACCCGCTGACATAAAGCAGTAATATCAGCCATGTAATGACTAGTTAATAACACAGTAGCTTGATAACGGCGATTATACTCCCGTAAAAAATCCCGTACCGCCACCTGAGCATTTACATCTAGTCCCAGTGTCGGTTCATCGAGAAACAATACATGAGGATGATGCAACAGTGCTGCTAACAGTTCGGCTTTCATCCGTTCACCTAAAGATAATTTCCGCACTGGTTGGGTCAGCTTTCCTTCTAGATTCAACATCTGTGTGAATTCCCCGACCCGTCTGTGAAATTCTTGATTTGAGATGTTGTAAACAGCAGCGTTGATTTTTAAAGAATCTAGGGCTGGTAAGTCCCAGAGTAACTGCTGTTTTTGACCCATGACCAAGGTAATTTTTTGCAGAAATCGTTCTTGGCGCAAAAATGGCACGTATCCCGCCACTCTAACTGTACCCCCAGAAGGATGAATCAGCCCTGTGAGCATTTTCAGGGTCGTAGTTTTACCAGCACCATTGGGTCCCAAAAAACCCACCACCTCACCGGGGGAAATTTCAAAGGAAACATCCTCTACTGCTTTAATAGAGCGGTAAGTGCGCCGGAAAAAGTGGGTGAGCGTGCCTTTTATGCCCGGCTGCTTAACCGCCACTGGGTAAAATTTACAGAGATTTTCAACAGTAATAATTGACATATAGCATTTTCCTGTAGCGGTGAGATCCCAAATTATCCCTTATATAGCCTTTTTCAGGCTCATGAAGTACACACCAATTCCCTATTCCCTATTCCCTATTCCCTGTTCCAGTGTTCCAGTGTTCCGGTGTTCCCTCAAACTAAAAAAAATTGTACCTCACGAGCATGGGAAATGCTATAAATACAAGAAATATGACCCATTTTGACATCAGTAGATTTTAGGAGGTTTTTTTCAACAGTTACTTTAAACGCCCAGAGCGTAAAATACTAATAACTAGCCACAAACCTAATAAACTAGCAGCAGCAAACAGAACACTACTTAAAAATGACAGTTGAGTAGTTTGGGCTTTGGTGGAAATAATAGCGGCTCCCATAATCAGAGAACCTACTAAAATACTAAAAGATAATCTGTTAGCTGCGTCATCCAGAGTGCGCCGCATACCATCTAAACCACGCAGTGAGAGATTCCACTGTAAGGTTTCCGAAGTAACTCGCTCTAATAATAGTTCAATTTGCCGGGGAGATTGTAATGATAGACTCTTAATATCTAGGACAGTTCTTAAGAGTGATGGTAGTGGATTACTCCCTAGTAGTTGTCGTCGAAACAAGTCTGTAATTAATGGCTGGATCTCGTCAAATAAATTCACCTGTGGGTTGAATCCACGAGCTACCCCTTCTAAGTTAGCCAGGGTTTTGGCATATAAGCCCATATTGCTGGGTAAGCGAATTTTATTTTGACGGGCCAGTTGCAGAATTTCATAAATTATGTGACTGAAATTCATATCACTCAAGCTGACATGATGATACTTCCGCAACATGCGATCATAATCATTTTCTAACCGGGACAAAATCACCGGACCAGAAGAATCTGCTAAGTGTAAAGTTAACTGGGCGCATCGACCCGCATCTAAATCAATGATGGCTAAAAGCATTTCTGTGAGGATCTGCTGGGTGCGGGGATCAAGTCTGCCCACCATTCCACAGTCTAAAAGCGCAATGCGACCATCTGCGAGATAAAATAAGTTTCCAGGATGGGGGTCAGCATGGAAGAAGCCATCAATGTATATTTGCTGGAAAAAAGCCCGAAATAGCAGGGTAGTAATGTCCCGGCGTTGTGTGTGAGCATCGTTACCATTTTCCGGGAACCGATTTAAATTCGCGGAAAGTAAAGGTACACCATCGAGCCATTCCATGACCAATAACTTCTGGGTAGTCAATTCCCAGAAGATTTCCGCAACTACCAGTTGTGTGGGATCAAACCAGCGACTACGGGCTAAATTACCTCGCAGCTGGTCTGTAAAACCTGCTTCCAGTGTAAAATCTAACTCGTCTTCTAAAGCTTTGGTAAATTCAGCAGCGATCGCTTTGATTTCGTAAGTTTGCCCAAACTCTGTGCGCGCTACTAAATCAGCAATACCTTGAATTAAAACGATATCTTGAGCTACAGTGAGATCGATTCCCGGACGTTGTACCTTGAGAGCAACTTCTCGACCATCTACTAATGTAGCTCGATGAGTCTGAGCGATTGATCCGGCCGCTACAGGGACATGATTAACTATGCTGAATGTTTCTTCCAGTGGGTGTTTTAGCTGCTGACGAATTAATACTTCTATGTCTGACCAAGGAACTGGGGGTACTTCGTCTTGGAGAGTGGAAAGCTCTTCAATGTAGGCGGCGCTGAGTAAGTCTGGACGGGTCGAAAGTAGCTGACCCAGTTTAACATAAACTGGACCCAAATCCACCAGGATATTCTTTAAAACTGCCGGTGTGGGTAGTTGAGGTTCATCAGCTTTACCACCGGTGAGTACTCTTCGCATATAGTCCCAACCATTGCGGAGGACTACCTCGATAATTTCTCTTTGACGGGGAACAGTTTGAGTGAGGAACATTGTGGGGAAATAGGGGGATGAGGGGAAACAGGGGGAGCAGGGAGTAATCTGGTAGAGCAGCGGTGTAACTAGGCAGAAAATCAAACTCTCGTGACCGGGGCGGTACTATTCCCTGCTCCCTAAGTCCTGCCAACACACATATCAGTTATAATGAATGCAACCAATCCTCAGCCTCTGATCGGGGTTTTAACTCTCAGACTCTAGGATTTATAGCAGTTCAGTAAATCGGGGATCATCTGCAAGGGTTTTGAGAATCTGTTTAATTTCTTGAGTGCGGTCTTTATTGACTACAAGAGTTACATTGCGATCGCGCACAATCACAACATCCTCTAGACCAATAGTAACAATTACATCCTCTGAATTGGTAGCATAAACAATAGCACCATGGGTATCCAATCCCACATGGGTAGCTAGTTCTACATTCGGATTCTCAGGTTTTTTCAGTAGGCGATCGAGTGCATTCCAATCTCCCAAGTCATCCCAACCAAATTCAACTGGTAAGACATATGCTAAATTTGTTTTTTCCATCAGAGCATAGTCTATACTCTGTTTAAGCAACTGAGGATATACATCAGGGCCTTGTTGTTCTAATGGTTCGATAATTTCTGGCGCATGGGTATAAAGTTCCTTGAGAACCACCCCAGCCCGAAATACGAACATTCCGCTATTCCAGCTAAAACGCCCCGTAGATAGAAAAGTTTCTGCTGTTTCACGGTTAGGCTTTTCAGTAAAGCGGCTGACGTGATAGGCTGGCAAATCATTAAATCTACCAATATTTTCGCCTTGTTCAATATAGCCGTAACCAGTTGATGGGAAAGTAGGCTTGATCCCCAGAGTGACAATGGCCTCTGTGCTGGCCGCTAGCTCGGTACCAGCCATTAAGGTATGTACAAATGCTTCTTGGTCAGCTATCCAGTGGTCAGAGGGAAAAAAGCCTATGATAGCATCTTCTCCGTAACGCTGCTTAATTTCTAAACTTGCCCAGGCAACTGCAGCGGCTGTATCTCGTCCCTCGGACTCAATGAGTAAATTTTCAGATGGCAGTAGGGGTAGTTGTTGTCTGACACCTGCGGCTATCTGACTAGAAGTAATGACCCAGAGGTCATTCCAACCATTGGTGAAGGCTAATAACCTATCGGCGGTTGCTTGTAACAGACTTCTAGAGCTACCATCAAGGCTTAAAAATTGCTTAGGTCGGTTTTGGCGACTGAGGGGCCAAAAACGCTCACCTTTGCCACCGGCCAGAATTACAGGGAAGAGTGAATTACTCATGTTGTCTACACACTCAGGTCAGATCATTATCAGTGTACAGTGAGCTTTTGGCCTGACAGGATTTGTGGATGCGATTAACAGACCTTAAGGTAGTGGTTGATTGGGGAGATAATGTGTGATTAAACAATTTCAATGGTTAGAAAATCAGGTGACCTTTCAAGAATTACCAGAGTTTGAAGTACAGGAAAGAACTCAACAGGTATCATGGGGAGAAAATGATCTGGGAATTCAACAGATATCACCATCCGAACTGGAAATAGTGCCCCATGAACCAGGAACTATTTCCCCGAGTGTTGTTGAGTCTGTGGGTCTAATTCCCAAGGATATTTACCAGAGGTTAGGCTTGAGTGTACCTCGATGGCTACTGTGGACATTGACCACAGTGGTGGGGATCGTTTTTTCAGGTCTGTTAGTATCGACTTTGGCGCTGTGGACTCCATTATGGAGTAATCTTGACCGAACAGATGAAGAATTGGGATTTTCTGGTGAAGATGATCAGAGAATACCCTTACCTGGGGAATTATGGGGCAAAATTTCCCAGTATAAGCTGTCACGACCGATGAATATTTTGATTATGGGAGTTGATCCGGTGCCAGGTAGTATTGATGGCTCTCCGGAAAGTTTTACAGGAACCAGTGATACCATGTTGCTGGTTAGACTCAACCCTAGTAATAAAACTATGCGGGTGTTGTCAATTCCCAGGGATACCATGATTGCTATCCCAGAAAGAGGTTTAACTAAGGTGTCTGAAGCTAATGCTCAAGGGGGTCCTGTTTTAGCAGCACGGGTAGTTAGCCGGACTTTAAATAATGCTCCTATACATAGGTATATCCGTATTTCAACTAGTGGACTGAGGCAGTTAGTTGATCAATTGGGTGGGGTTGATGTTTTTGTACCTCAAGGTATGCAATATCAAGATTCTAGTCATCAATCCATTAATTTACCCAGTGGTTGGCAAACCCTCAACGGTGAACAAGCAGAAAAATTTGCTCGATACCGCGAACCAGGATTAGGGGACTTACCTAGAGTACAACGACAGCAAGTGCTAATTAAAGCCTTACTGCAACAGGTCAATAGTCCGACTGTGTTACCGAGATTACCTCATTTAACCCGTCTGATGCGGAAATATTTTGACACCAATCTCAAAATAGAAGAAATGATGGCCTTGGTAAATTATTCGGTGAACCTGGAAGATGATAATTTACAAATGACCATTCTACCCGGTAATTTCAGCCGCTTTAGTCAAGACCCCAATAGTTATTGGCTGAATCTTAATAAACAGCAGACTCTATTGAGTAATTATGTGGGGGTAGATGTACCTGATGTTGACGCTGATGTACGTCCAGTCCAAGACCTGAGAATTGCTATTCAAAATTCTTCCAATCAACCTCAGATGACTGAAAAGGTTATTGACTATCTCAAACAAAAAGGTTTTACAAATGTTCATGCTGTGTCGGATTGGCCTGACCCCCACAGACAGACTCAGATTATTGTTCACAGAGGAAACCGAACCACGGGAGTTGAGCTTTATGACATTATTGGCTTGGGTAAGATTAATGTTTCGGCAATTGGGGATTTAGAATCGGATATTACAATTCGTATTGGTCAAGATTGGAAATAGTCACTGGTCATTAGTCATTAGTCATGATTTGATTTTGGGTTCCCTCTGGGGATCATAGTCTACTAAACTATTGGCTAATGATCATCAACAAAGTTTTTAGAGTTATGCAAAAGTTTTTACTTAAATTATTTAGTTGGCTGGTAATTGTGGTTTTGACTTGGTTATGGGTGCTAATTAATCCTCAACCAGTTTTGGCTCAAATTAGCACAATCAACTATAGTAATGCTAGTCTCCAAGATAGTGATTTTTCTAACATTGATTTATCTGGGGTGACTTTTGTGGCGGCGGAAATGCGGGGCGCAAATTTCCAAGGGGCTAATTTAAGCAATGCGATTCTGACTAAGGGGGTGTTGTTAAATGCTAATTTGGAGGGTGCAAATCTCACAGGGGCTTTAGTTGACCGGGTGACTATGGATGGGGCAAATTTAAAGAATGCTATTTTTACAGAAGCAACTATGACCCGGAGTCGGTTTTTTGATGCGGACATCACTGGTGCTGATTTTACAGATGCTTTGATAGACCGGTATCAAGTTTCTTTAATGTGCGATCGCGCTCAGGGTATCAATCCCGTTACAGGGGTGGCGACACGGGATAGTTTAGGATGTCGGTAATAGTTGTCAGGTATAGTAAGTGACTCAAGAAGACCAGAAACCCCCTCGTTCCTTGGCGGGAATTGCGGGGATAGTAGCGGCGGCTACATTAATTAGTAAAGTCTTTGGTTTAGTGCGACAGCAGGCGATCGCCGCGGCTTTTGGTGTTGGGGCTGCGGCTACTGCTTATAGTTACGCTTATATTATTCCGGGTTTTCTCTTAATCTTACTGGGTGGGGTGAATGGACCATTACACAGTGCGGTTGTCAGTGTTCTAGCCAAGCGCTCACGCTCGGAAAGCGCCCCCCTGGTAGAAACGGTAACAACTCTGGTAGGTGGATTACTCCTACTGGTGACCTTGGCTCAGATTTTCTTTGCTGATACCATCATTGATATTGTTGGTTATGGCTTAGAATCGACTACCAGGGCGATCGCCATTCAACAGATCCGCATTATGGCACCCATGGCCTTATTTGCGGGTTTAATAGGTATTGGTTTTGGTACCCTCAACGCCGCTAATCAATATTGGTTACTTTCCATCAGTCCCCTTTTATCTAGTGTAACTGTGATTGCCGGCATTGCCATCTTAACCGGGCAACTAGGTGAAGATATTATTAAACCAGAATACGCCTTCATCGGTGGTATGGTCTTAGCTTGGGGAACCCTAGGGGGCGCAATTCTCCAATGGTTAGCCCAGTTAATTGTCCAGTGGCGCTTAGGACTAGGTACATTGCGCCTGCGGTTTGATTTTAAATCCCCTGGAGTGCAAGAGGTGATCAAAATTATGACACCAGCTACAATTTCCTCCGGGATGATGCCGATTAACGTCGCCACAGACCTTTACTTTGCTAGTCCCATACCCGGTGCGGCGGCTGGGTTTAACTATGCCAATCTCCTAGTGCAAACTCCCCTGGGTATTATCTCTAATATTATTTTGTTACCTTTATTACCAATGTTTGCTAAGTTAGCGGCTCCCGAACATTGGCCAGACCTAAAGTTACGCATTCGCCAAGGAATTTTACTCACCGCCGTCACGATGTTACCATTAGGAGCGTTAATGGTGGTGTTATCTGTCCCCATCGTAGAGATAATTTATCAACGGGGTGCTTTCCAACAACAAGCCACACAGCTGGTTTCATCCCTGCTGATTGCCTATGGTGTGGGGATGTTTGTATATTTAGGGCGGGATGTATTGGTACGGGTATTTTATGCTCTCGGAGATGGACAGACACCTTTTAGGATTAGTACTTTTAACATCTTCCTTAACGCTGTACTTGATGGGATTTTGGTTAAACCTTTTGGGGCGACTGGGATTGTTTTAGCAACCGTAGGTGTAAACTTTAGTTCTGTAGTAATGCTATTATGGTTACTTGACCGTAAACTCAATGGTTTACCTTGGCGTGAGTGGAGTATCCCAATTTTGGGTTTAACTGCGGGTAGTGTTGCGGCTGGTGTTGCTAGTTTTGGTACTTTAGTGAGTTTACAGCAGTTGTTGGGTACACAGGGGTTAATTATTCAACTGTTACAGTTATGTGTATCGGGTTTAGTGGGTATCTTGGTTTTTGCTATCATTGCCTCATGTTTGAAAATACCAGAGGTGAATAGTTTTGCTGTGGGGATGCGTCAAAGATTGCTGAAGAGATAGTAATAATTAAAGCTTATGTTCTCAGTAAAAAAGTTGATAAAGAAATGCTGAGACTAGACTTTTTAATTCCTTCCATAAGCAGTAAACTTAGGTTGTCATTGTCTTCCGCTAATTGGGTGACTTGATCATCATCTAAGCGGGCTTTACTACCCTCTGTATAATTTATCAGCAGTTTTTGTACACTCTGGAAGGGAGAGGAAAATAAATACCCCACCCCCTGACCCCCTCCCATCTGGAAGGGAGGGGGAATTTTAGCATCTCTCCTTAACCCTTTCCCCTCTGGAAGGGAGGGGTTGTGGTCCCGGTTGAGGTTTAAACTAAAACTGGTTCAGATTTTACCGCGTTGACAGTATTTGTATCTGACTGTGTGCAGTAAATTTCACAGGAGTTATTGGGACTTTCAGTTAGTTTGATTTTGTGCAGTCGAGCACCTAGTTCTTCAACGGGCGATCGCAGTAAGTTAGTGATATGTAGGGCGATATTTTCAGCGGTGGGGACAACTTCGGCAAAATAAGGAACGTCCTTATTTAAGAAACCATGATCAAATGGTTCTAAGACATAATCAGCAATGACCCGGTTTAAAGCACCTAAATCAACTACCATACCTGTGCGGGGGTCAATTTCTCCTTTCAGGGTAACTTCTAAATGATAATTATGTCCGTGTCCATTTACCCTACCGCATTTACCGTAAATTTCTAGGTTTTTCTCTAAACTTAAATTAGGATGGGCCAATCTGTGGGCTGCACTAAAATGAGTGGCAACAGTCAAGGAGGTTTCTGTTTCACCTATATTATAATCTACCCACAACTCATGACTTTCAAATAATTTAACTCGAGACAGATTAACTCCCAAGTCATGAATAGGAGACCTGAGCAGATTACTAATGTAAAGTGCAATATTCTCTGTAGTGGGAACTATTTCCGATTCCGCAAAATAGGGAATATCTTCATTTAAGCAAGAGTGATCTAACAACTCAAGTACATAATCTTCTACTACTCTATTAACAGCAGCTAAATCTACAATCATCCCAGTGCGTGGGTCTATTTCGCCTTCTACTGTAACTTCTAGATGATAGTTGTGTCCGTGGGTACGGGTACACTTACCATATTTCTCGGCACTGAGGTTAGGTGCTAAACGATGGGCCGCGCTAAAATGACTCCTGACAGTCAAGGCCACTTTTTTTCCCTCTCCTGTATAATCTGCCCAAAGTTGCGAATGTTCAAGCAACTGGACACGGACTAAGGGTAAATGGGGTGCTAAACGTTGCCAAATCACGTGAGCAATATTTTCGGTAGTGGGGAGAGTTTGCTGAAATTCTGGCCACACCTCATTAAGGTAAGAAAAATCTAGCTGTCCAGTAGCTTCTCTTTTGATGATGTGTTTGACATCAGATAAGTTCAATACCATACCATACTCATCCAGTTCACCGGACATGGAGATAAAAACCACATAGTTATGTCCTTGACCGGGGAATTTGGCGGAGAGACCGAACTTTGCCATATTCTCGGCTTCGCTCAGTTCCGGTAACCAATACCGATGACTAGCTAAAAACTGAGCGCGACGATTAACAATACATTGCATGATTATTCTGTAAACCTATCTCAATATTTCTTAAAGTTTCACTATTTACAGCATAAACTAATTGGGCTCCTGGATGACCTAAGTTGTGGTTCTTCTGGTAGTAACCACCGCGCAAATTCTTGCGGATGTTTTTGATGCTAGTAATTTACAAAGGTTGTCAAAACTCACAGGGGGTTTATTTGGGGTGTATATTTATGTTTACATCCTCTCCATTTGGGAGAGGGAAGTCAACATCTACAAATCAGCACCTGACTTGAGCTATAATTGTGCGGTGACGCGGGGTGTTGCTGGTGATAGTGGGAACATGAAAACCAGCATCAACTAAAGCTTGCTCAATATCCAAAGCAAAATATTGATCTAAATAAGGTTCAGTACTTTTGAGCAGGGTCAAAATGTAGGGGGGCATTTTCTTGTATATTTCTGATTGGGGATTCATATCCATAATCCCTAAATGACCACCAGGACGCAGCACCCGGCGCATTTCTGCCAAAATATTTCGGGTTGCTGACTGGGGCAATTCGTGGCACATTAAGAAAATAGAAACTAAGTCAAAAGATGCATCTGGTAACCCAGTAGATTCTGCGGGAGCATGGAGCCAATTGATGTGAGCTTGAGATTGTTGGGCGTGGTAGTCAGCAACGGCTAAAAAGTAAGGCGATAGGTCTAAACCTGTAATCTGAGACTGGGGATAAACTGCTTGTAGAGCCAAGGTACTTAGTCCTACACTACATCCCACATCTAAAATATCTTGGGGAGCATGGGGAAGGGAAGCTGTGAGAATATCGTGGTAACTTTGACGTAGTTTAGCATCACCTTGGGTATCTGCATCCTGCCAGATTTTAGCATGAACAGCATGGGCAGCGGGTTTGACTTCAAAGGCAGCTTGCCAACTGAGATTACCACTGTCGTAAGCATGAAATGAGGTGAGATAGTAGTCTGGGTAAGCAAGCTGGGGATTGTGAACTTTTGTGAGTTCTGGTGTCCAATCACGGGACTGTAAGCTTTTGACTTCTTGTGTCCAGGGAACGCCGATTTTTTCAGCGCGTTTAATCATCATTTGTCTAGCTTGATGCTTGGCTACACTGGCTAAAGGTTTGATAGCCAGGATACCATTTACCAAACGGGAGGCTAAACCAATAGAAGTTGTTGTCGCAGCAGTCATATTGTTTTGGGTTTGGTTTGGGTTTAACAGCCTTGTTTACCTATGATACAATTGTGTAGGTTTAGTCTAGTCATACATTCCATTGTAGCTAACCTAAATGTAGTAACTGAGTGTGTCTTTGTCTCACAGATGGTCGAGACGCTTAATGAGGTTAAGAATCGCCATGCTAAAGGTTATGGGATGATGTCAGTTCCAGCCAGTCTAGTTTTTATCCTAAAAATTGAGGTTTTTATATTATGTCTAATGGCCCCTTGAGTGAAGCACCTCGTAACCAACGAGCCACGGTAATTCGTACTAGTAATGAGTTTGTTTTACTAGAATGGTTGAAGTCAAATGGTCGACTCATAGAGCGTGAACCTCAAGAATATCGGGGACTGAATTCAGTAGAAGAAATTTCTGACATGATTGAGCTTGATGATATTCACTACGATCATGATGAAGATGATGCCAGCATGGACTTAGAAGATTAGCAGATTTTTCACCGAACTGAATAATCACCCAACTCGGTTTAGACTTATCTGTGCGCGGTTGGAACTACGGCTAAGTCAGTTGTGAGACGTGTAAATAATTGTAAATTATTTGCTTAAACCGAGTAAATCATACTAACTCACCCTATACTAAAAGTAGTTGATTTAATGAAGTCTTGATGCAACATGTCACTCCCAAGGAAGCAGCTAAAATCCTTGGTGTCCATGTCTCCAGTCTCAGGAGATGGGAAAACGAAGGCAAGCTTAAAGCAATCCGTACACCAGGCGGTCAAAGGCGGTTCATCCTCGAAGAAGTCGAAAAAATCGGCGGAATACCCCGGACAATTAAAACTATTTGTTATGGACGAGTATCGACTCATTCCCAGCAAGATGATTTGCAACGACAACTTGAACACTTACGCACAAGATACCCAGAGGCTGAAATTATTTCAGAAGTTGGCAGCGGACTCAATTTTCAACGGAAAAAATTCCTCGCCATTCTGGAAAGAATCATCGACGGCGATATCCAACGTATTGTCGTTCCCCACCCTGACCGACTTGTCCGATTCGGATTTGAATTGGTTAGGTGGTTATGCACAAAATTTGAGTGCGAACTCGTGGTTCTCAATGACCGCCAGCTCAGTCCAGAGCAGGAACTTGTACAAGATATGCTGTCGATCATCCACTGTTTCTCTAGCAGGTTATACGGGCTTAGAAAATACAAGTCAATCATCAAAGAAGACTTACAAAAAGAAATCGCGTCACAAGAAATCGACAAAGCAGCCACCGAACAGTGTATTTAA
>NZ_JAQMUH010000097.1:0-13031 GCF_028331025.1 Anabaenopsis arnoldii
ATTTGAGGTTATTTAGCTGAATGGTAAAGTAGTTAAATTCCAGTATTTTTCGGTTGGGAAAGTTAACGGTATATTGGCTTTTTTCTGGGCGTTTTGGTTCGTCGTATGAGAAGATAACTATAGGAAATATGGGGAGTAAGTATTTAGCATCTAACCGAGCGAAGTAATGGAACATTCGCCGTTCAAATTCTTTCTGATTATAGGCTTGATTTTCTAGGTGAATGAGAAAGTAACTGTCTTGTTTTTCCCATTTTACTTGTGCTAATAAATCTATTTTTCTTTTGTCTCCAGAGGTGACATCGGTAAATATTTCTTCTGGTAAGAATGTGAGGGTGTCTGTTTCTACATACTCTAATACTTCTGGTAAAAACAGTTCGATAAATTCCCAAAAGAAGGTTTGGATTAATTCTTTAAATAGTCTATCGTGGTCTATCATTGGCGGTTATCATATTTGATTTCATGAAATTACAGGTTGGGTTCAATAGCACCAGGGGATAAAATCCCGCCTGTGTTGGGTTTGTTTACGTCAATTAAACCTAAAAAAAATTAGCTTTTTCTGTCATGGTGATTTGTGTAATTGTGGTTGCTGAGGTGAGGGGATGGGAACTGGATGGGGTCAAACAATATTTGATACACTAATCATGACATTTTTACCCCCCTTAATCCCCCCTTGTAGGGGGGGAAACAATAAAATCAAGTCCCCTCCCCTTAATTAACCGCCAATCCCTAATCTTCCGGCCACACCGGGAGTCAAAGGTAACAGAGTAGTAATCATTAAAAACAGTGCTAATAAACCTAAAGCGGCTCTGGTATCATCTGGTTCGGTGATTTCATTTAAACTCGGGCGTTCCAAATCTCTTTGTAACAAGAAAATCACTACGGCCCAGTAAATAGCCAGGGGATTGCCTAAAGAAATCAGACCCAGTAGAATTAAAGTGGCTGTAGTTGCGCGTCCTGCGGTTTTGCGGCCATAAATTGCTTGGACAATCCGCCCACCGTCCAATTGTCCAGCTGGCATTAAATTCAAAGCTGTAACTACTAATCCTAGCCAACCAATCACTACCAGGGGATGGACACTAACCGTAGATGATTGTAAGGCCGAACCCAGAACCACCCGCGCCAAACCACCTACCAAAATAGAACCCTGGAAAAACTGATTAGGTAGTTGAAATAAACTACCAGGGTGGGAAAGTAGCAAACCACTAATTAACATTAATAAGGAGAGAATACCACCAGCAGCAGGACCAGCCAAAGCAATATCAAATAGGACTTTACGATTAGGTAACAGAGACTCAAAGCGAGTAATTGCACCAAAGGAACCTATTTGCACAGCTGGTAAAAAGAAAGGCCAGCTTAAGCGGACTTGGTGACGACGAGCTACTAACCAATGACCGATTTCATGAGTTGCTAAAATTGCAAATATCCCCGCAGCAATGGGTAAAGCCTCTGCAAAGCGTCCGGGATTGGTAAAAAAGTCAAAATTCAGCAACAAACCCGCAGCTTCCAAGCTGGTGGCGATAGTTGCGACCAACAGAATGACTGCAAACAACTTTTGTTGTAATGACATCGGACGGGGATCATTACGGCTAGGTAAAATAATTACTACCGGTTTACCCTCTGTACCATCCACTAAAAACAGCCGATATTTATCCCCTAATTTGGCTTGTAAACTGGCGGTTAGGGTGTTGTGAATTGCTTCGGGTTCTCCGCGCAGATTACCTTTAAATATTGCTCCTTCTTGATAAGAGATAGTTTCTGTGGTAAAAAAGGTATCAATACCAAAAATAGAGCGAATAGCGCTTAAATCTTCCTCCGGAATGGGTACAGCTTCAATTTTCAGTTCTGCTAATACCACTTGGGGGGTATTTTCTCTTGTAGGTGCAGAATCCCCTGCTAACCTTTCGGTGGCCTGTTGTTTAATGATTGCATCTTGTCCAGCAGCGCGTAACTGTCTACCTAAAAAGATATATAACGCTGCAGAGCTGACTACTAAAATCAATATACCAGCTATATTAATGTCAATGCCAGCGGCAAACAAACCAAAAAACAGTAACCAGGGAACCATCAACACGACGGACTGTAACCAGGCTAAGATTCCCAGTTTCCCAAAGGGTCTAGCGCGATAAAAGCCCCAACCTAAAATACCCACAGCAATTAATAAAATTATCCCCACAATGGGAATCTCTGACACAGTAAACATTTGCAAACCCTTCACTGTAAAAAAAATTAGCCTGAACTAGTCAGCCGTTACACACATTATAAGGAAAATGCCGAAGAGACCGAAAAATAACAACTTTTCCTACTCTCACTCTCGTTGTTTGCGCCTGAGCGCCTCTGGGTGAAATAACCCCAAAAAATCAAATAAACAATGTGCTAGTTGTAACTTGGAAACTAGGGGAATTTCTACCTGATTTCCTTGTTGATCTAAAAAAACCGCCTGATTATCGTCACTAGCAAAACCGCTCTCAGGTTTATCAATGGGGTTAGCAACAATCACATCTAAATTTTTATACTGCAACTTCGCCCGCGCTGGGGTGATTATATCCCCGGTCTGTGCTGCAAACCCGACTAATAGCTGTGATGGTTGTTTAAGTTGGGCTAAGTGGGCAATTATATCTGGTACTGGTTTCAAGGGTAAAGAACTGGGGAGCGATCGCTTAGGTAACTTCTGTGTACTATAATCTCTAGGCTTGACATCTGCCACCGCTGCGGACATAATAATTATGTTAGCATCCTGTAGGTGAGATTTCATCGCCGCACCCATAGACTCTGCACTTACCACGGGTATAGCTTCCACTCCTAGGGGTACTTCCCAACTAGCAGGGCCATGTACCAAGGTGACCTTTGCGCCTCGGTGCATGGCTGCTTGTGCTAAAGCTAGCCCCATTTTACCTGTGGAGGGATTACCAATAAACCGCACCGGGTCAAGATATTCTCTAGTTCCCCCGGCACTAATTAAGACATTTTGCCCTTGTAAATCTCGCTTACCACTAGTATGTAACAGAGATTGGATATAAGTTAAAATTTCCTGCGGTTCTGCCATTCTCCCCTGACCAATGCGATCGCAAGCCAACAGACCCGACCCTACAAACATACCATGATACCTGGCATCTGTCAATAACTGTTGCCAATTGCGCTGCACCGCCACCTGTGCCCACATATCGGTATTCATGGCTGGTGCTAACAACACCGGACAACTAGAAGCCAGCACAGTATTTGTGAGTAAATTGTCAGCCAGACCACAAGCCAACTTAGCCAAAGTATGAGCCGTCAGAGGGGCAATTACCAACAAATCTGCCCATTCTCCCAAATCAATATGCAAAGGTCGGGAGTGATTTGCTTGCCAAAAATCATCATCTGTGTATGCACAATGGCGAGAGAGGGTAGCCAAAGTTAAAGGGGTGATAAATTGTTGTGCAGCTTGGGTAAGAATTACCCGGACTTCCACCCCAGTTTTAAACAAGCTGGAAACCAATTCACAGACCTTGTAGGCGGCGATCCCACCACCTACAGCAATGATGACCCTTTTTTTGCGGTTTCGAGTTTGGGACTGGAGATAGAGCATGGTCAAAAATTAGGAGTTATTACATAACTCCTAATTATGAAACCATTATGCTTCGTCGTAGGCTTCTAAATCCAAGAGGTAGATATAGGGTTCAACCAACTCAGGACGCTGAAAGGCGATCGCACGCAACAGATGCCAATCATTTAAACCCTCAAAGGCATTGCCGTAATTATCTACTTCCAGACGATTAGCCAACTCTTGCACATCTGTAGTAGTCATAGCAGAAATGTTTTTCTGAGAAATGGTTAAAGTTTTCACAATGCTTGCCCCTCCCTTATGCAGAATTCTTACCACAACCTCCGTAACGTGGAGACCCAGCATGACTTGAGTTTTAGCTGTGACGCTGCCACCCAATCTATCTTACTCATTAGAGAGGCCATATTTCCGAAAAAATTCCAATTTTTTTACCATAGTGCGGAAAAAAATTGTACCCCAGACTACCCAATCACATTAACCACAAAATTGCGTAGCACATCTAACATCTGGGGCTGAATTTCATGACCCACATCAAACTCATGGTACTGCACCCCCACCCCCAGGGACTCCATAAACTCCCGTGCTTTGACAGCGGCCGCCAGTGGCACAACCTGATCATACCTACCATGCATAATTAAACATGGGGTCAAATCAGCTTTAGTCGTGGTTACCAAATCAGGATGTAAATATCCACTCATCACCACTAACCCCCCTAGAGACAATTTTAACCCCAGATCCAAAGTCATAGCCCCTCCCTGAGAAAAACCACACAAAATAGTCTGGGACAAAGGTACACCAGTAATACTCTCCAAAGATTGCAACCAACCCCTTAATAATTCCCGACTTTCGGGTAAACCTGCATACATATTTTCCATTCTCAGGTCATACCAAGCCCTCCCAGTAGAAGAATTGGCAAAAGGAAACGGTGCATTAGGAAACACAAACTGGTAATCAGGTAACTTAAAAAATGGTGCTAAAGATGCTAGATCTTCAGCATTAGCACCCCAACCATGTAAACAGACAATTAAACCAGTCGGTGGTTGAGGTGTGGAACGGGGAAGAGAAATAAACTGTAGAGACATTAGTCTTATTATATAAGCGCTAGACAGGTTAAAACCTAAGGTAACTTGAAACTTTGTACGAATTAACACGAAACAATCGGGCTGATGAATGCCAAGATCAAAATAAACCAGCCAAGAGCATTGAAATTAATATGCCAGAACTACGCGAATCCATTGCTCAACACTACCACGAACGGACTAAATACGATCCTGAAACCCTAGCCTCTAAATCTCAAGGATTAGACTGGGCTAAACAACCAGTACCCTTTAAAGAATACAAAATTGGTACCACCTTCGACCTCAAGCCCTATATTCAAGAAACAGCACAGACATTGGCTGATAACCCCGATGCTCAGTGGTGGCGGAGACTTTCGCGGTTACTGTTTCGCAGTTATGGACTCACAGCCAGAATGCCTTCCATGGGTAGTGCAGTATACTTACGAGCCGCTCCCAGTGCGGGGGGATTATATCCGGCGGAAGTTTATCTAGTTTCCCGTGGGACGGGGTTATTACCACCGGGATTATATAACTACCAATGTCGGGATCACTCTCTGATGCATTATTGGGAAAGTGATGTCTGGACAGCTTTACAGTCAGCTTGTTTTGACCATCCAGCCATAGAAAATACCCAATTAGCAATAATCATCACCGGGGTTTTTTATCGTTCAGCTTGGCGATATGAGGATAGAGCCTACCGCCGCATTTTTTTAGATACAGGCCACTTGCTGGGCAATATTGAGCTAGCAGCAGCCATGAATGACTATCGCCCCCACTTAATTGGTGGCTTTGTGGATGAAGCAGTCAATGACCTATTGTATATTGACTCCGAACAAGAGGGAGCCTTAGCTATTCTAGCCTTGGCAGATTTATTAGATATTGAAGAAAATTTACCACCGGGATGTACAGCTTTACCCTCCACCAGTGAAACCAATTATCCCCCCATCCCCGATGGTGAATTACTCAAATATTTTCACTCTCGCACCCAAATTACCCCAGATGCAACTCATCAGACTTATTTACCCTCCCCTAAGTCAGAGAATCTTTTAGAAGATAAATACAATTTTCCTTTCTGTCTGAAAGTTACCACCGCTACTACTCCCATTAATTGGGGAGCAAAGCTGTCAGGTTTAGAAACAACCATGTATAAGCGACGTTCTACCCGGGCCTACAGTGGTGATGATTTAACCTTGGATGAACTCAAAAGTTTACTTGATTTCACCTATCAACCCCAAAATTACCTCCACCAAGGTTTAGATAGTTCTCCCGATTACTTTGACCCCAACCTCATTGAAACATTTATTGCCGTTAGTGGGGTGAATGGTTTAGAGTCTGGTTGTTATTATTACGCCCCCAAAGCCCAAGAATTACGACAAATTCGCTTCAAAAACTTTCGCCGAGAGTTACACTTTCTCTGCTTGGGACAAGATTTAGGCCGGGATGCTGCGGTAGTCCTGTTCCATACGGCTGATCTTAAATCCGCGATCGCTCAATATGGCGATCGCGTTTACCGTTATTTACACATGGATGCTGGACATTTAGGACAAAGACTAAATTTAGCCGCTACCCATTTGAGTGTAGGCGTTAGTGGTATCGGTGGCTTCTTTGACGACCAAGTTAATGAGATTTTAGGCATTCCCGCAGATGAAGCGGTGATATATGTCACCACACTAGGAAGACCAAGGTAAAAAAGCACCGAAAACCCACCCCTGTGATCTGCTTCTTATTTCTCCTGTTCAGAAATGCAGTTTTCTAACTGAGAAATCAGAGCTTCCCCATCCAAATTTTGACCAATTAGCACTAACTGGGTTTTCGGTGTACCTTTCCATTCATCATCATTTAAAGTAAAGCGTTTACCACAAAGGTGGAAAATATGACGGTTAGGACTTTCTTCAAACCAGATAATTCCTTTAGCTCGGAAAATATTTGTCGGTAATTGGTTATCTAGGAAATACTGAAATTTTCTAATACTAAAAGCCTGGTCAGTTTGGAAAGAAACAGAACTGAAACCGTCATTTTCTAAATGGTGGGAATGGTGATGGTGATCATGGTCGTGGTCACAGTTTGAGTGGTCATGGTCATCCACTTCCTGAAAATACTTGTCAGAGGTAAACAAACCCACACTGAGAATTAAACCTAGGGGAACTTGCGATCGCACCGTGCGGATAATTCTCGCACCTTCTTTAACATCATTAATTTTCCGTTCCAAATCCCTCAAAGCCGCCTCATCAACTAAATCGGCTTTATTCAGGATAATGATATCACCATAGGCAATTTGACTATATGCCGCCTCAGCGTTAAATAAATCCAAGCTGTAGTTAGCTGCATCTACCACCGTAATAATTGAGTCCAGACGGGTTAAATCTCGTAACTCCGTACCCAGAAAAGTTAAAGCAACTGGTAACGGGTCAGCTAGTCCCGTGGTTTCCACCACCAAATAATCTAAATTATCTTGGCGTTCTAAAACTTGGTAAACCGCATCTACCAAATCATTATTAATAGTACAGCAAATACAACCATTGCTCAGGGCAATCATATTCTCTTCCGTAGAGACAATCAACTCATTATCAATAGCGATTTCCCCAAATTCATTGACTAAAACCGCAGTTTTTAAACCCTGTTGATTACCGAGAATATGATTTAATAAAGTCGTCTTGCCACTACCAAGAAAACCAGTAATAATTGTCACTGGGATTCCTTGCTTTGGTGCATCCATTTTTGTCAATTCGGCAGTAACTAATGTTTCCATAGAGATGTAATCAAATATAGTCATCCTATTTGACTTGAGAAATTATGAGTGAGGAAAGGGAACAGGGAACAGGGAACAGGGAACAGAAATTGTTCATGAATCATTTAGGATTGCTATATCAAAAAATCATGTTAATTCCTCAGAAGTGCCTAGGTAGGAAAAAATGGTAGATTTCTCCCCTGACGTACTAGCATGGGAATACACAACAGTGATGGCAGGTGTTTTACCCCATTATTACCGATGATGATCACAAAATTCCACCGCCATCTATGGAATTTTCTCATCACTAATGACTACATAATCAAATATGTCTGAACAGCGTAAGTCTATTTCCTTATCTGACCTTTTCCTCATTGTTGCCACCTTTTTCGTCGTCGTCCTCCTGTGGCAATTACGGAGCTTATTAGTAATTTTAATGATTTCCGTAGTCTTAGCTTCTGCGATCGCCCCCTTAGTCAACGCCGCGGAAAAAATACATCTTAAGCGTTGGCTAGGGGTAATTATCGTCTATGTTAGCTTAATTTCTGGATTAATTGGCGCTGGCTTAATCATTGGGCCATCGGTTTCGGAACAGATTCAGCGACTAGCTAGTAAACTACCGATGTATTTAGATAATTTGTGGAATGCTGCGGAAAATCTGGCCTTGCGACTGGGAATTACTCAAATAGAGTCAGTGGAAGAATTTTTTGACCTCCAGTCAGTAGCTAACTGGTTACTGCGTTCGAGTCAACAGCTAGTTGTACGTTCCTTTGGCTTTACTCGTGGTTTTATTGGGGGGGTAGTAAATCTAATTTTGTCCCTGGTCATCTCCGCCTATATGGTAGCTGGAAGTAAAAACTTAATTCAAGGTCTGGTGAGTCTGTTTCCCCAACCTTGGGACGAACGTCTAGGGGCGCAAGTTATCCCGATTGCTCGGCGCATGGGAGGATATATTCAAGGACGAGTCTTAGTTTCTGCCATTCTCGGTGTTGTGATTACCGTGGGATTGAGGATTTTAGGACTATCAGAATTTGCCTTAGCTCTCGGTGTAATTGCGGGTTTTACTAACTTAATTCCCTTTGTCGGTCCAGTCTTAGGAGCAATTCCGGCTTTAATTGTCGCCATTCCCCAAAGTGGTTTGACTTTTTTGTGGGTATTGCTGTTATTTGTGATTATTCAAAACGTAGAAACTTATGTTCTTGACCCCCTGCTAGTGGGTTCTTCTGTGCGAGTGGGTCCTTTATATCAACTTTTAGCTGTACTGGGAGGAACGCAAGTTTTAGGAATTATTGGCGCTGTAATTGTCCCCCCTTGGGTAGCGGGTGTAGGTGTACTGGTAGAAAATCTTTATTTACAGCCGAAGTTATTAAGTGAACAAAAATCTGCTGTTTGCAACTCATCTGTAACTTCAGATAATCAATCAAATTCACAGACAAGTATTACATCCGATGCTGTCTCTCCCACGGCGGAAAGTTAATGGAAATTTTAGATTTCACCTTGATATATAGCCTTTTTCAGGCTCATGAAGTACACACCTATTCCCTATTCCCTATTCCCTGTTCCCTATTCCCTGTTCCCTATTCCCTGTTCCCTGTTCCCTGTTCCCTCAAACTAAAAAAAATTGTACCTCACGAGCATGGGAAATGCTATAGACAATGTGAGGTTTTTGTTAAGTTATACTTTAGGCATAGTGTAAATATGATACCATTTTCGTTGCCAAAAAGAATAGACATCTCAATGCAACCTCTATACAATCATTACAGTGATGCCATTGGTTTAGTCAGTGTTCACTTGATCTGGATGACCTACGGACATGAAAGAATATTTGCCGAGAGCGCACTTCTTAAGCAACAGTGTATCAAAGTATTTCAGACTGTTGCTGATGATAAAAAATGGATGATTAAAGCTCTAGAAATCGCGCCAGATCAAGTTTATTTACAAGTGGAGTATGACCACCATCACTCTATTGCTCAGGTAGTAAAAGCCTTTCAAGGTCGTTCTTGCAGAATTCTCCGCCGGGAATTTCCGGAGCTACGCAGACTACCCAACTTATGGAGACCTTCTTATATATTTGATACCACTGGCAAAGTCAGCACTGCATTTGTTGCCGATGACAGCCAAAATGGCCATTAAAAATCAACCTATTCCCGCATCTGTATAGTTTGGTGCGGGAGTTTGGGGTTTAGCCATTGTAATTTTATAGTATAAATAATTAATTAGTAATTAACCTATTCATAATTTCCTATCAATATGTGGTCTGAACTTACACAAGCGATCGCTAATCTGAACATTGCAGCTGATTGGATTGGAATTAGAACCGTCAAGACAAACGCATCCACCCGTCATGTGCGGGATGGGTTACCCCAAATCAACGGTAAAACTTCCACCATGGGAGCTATGCTAGAAGTTTTAGTTAATGGCTGTCTAGGTTATGCAGCCACAACCTCTCTAGAATTACCATCACTACAAGCAGCAGCCCATACAGCATATCAACAAGCGCTAGCAGCAAGCAAATGGTGGATATATCCCTTTAACGCCAATCAACGCCCTAAAGTGGTGGGGGAATATAACTCACCCTACCTGGAACCCTTAGATGGTTTGTGTCCTGGAGAAATCAATAATTTCTTGGTGCGTATATGTCAGGGGTTAAAAGTTAATGACAAAATTGTTCAAACCTCAGCCAGCGCCACCACCACCGAAAGAGAAACTTGGTTTGTCAGCAGCAACGGTTCCCAAGTATATCAAAAAATTGTCTCCCTAGGAACCCATTATGGGGCGATCGCCCAAGATGGTACAATAGTCCAACAACGCAGTAACAATGGTTGGCAAGCACACTGCTATCAAGGCGGATGGGAGCTATTAAAACAAGAGCAATTATGGCAGCGAGTGCAGCAAATTGGCGAGCAAGCAGTAGAACTGCTAACCGCTACAGAATGTCCCAACACCCGCACCAACCTACTTTTAGCACCTGACCAAATGATGCTGCAAATTCACGAAAGCGTCGGACATCCCCTAGAAATTGACCGCATTTTAGGAGACGAACGCAACTACGCCGGGGGGAGCTTTGTCAAACCCAGTGACTTTGGTAACCTAGAATACGGTTCACCCCTAATGAACATCACCTTTGACCCCACCGTACCCGGGGAATTTGCTAGCTACGGATTTGATGATACAGGCGCAGTAGCCACAAAAGAATATGTAATTAAACAAGGCGTACTACAAAGGGGACTAGGTAGCTTAGAAAGCCAAGCTAGAGCCAATATACCCGGTGTAGCTTGCGCTCGTGCTTGTTCCTGGAACCGTCCCCCCATAGACCGCATGGCTAACTTAAACCTAGAACCAGGGAACCAAACCACAGCAGAAATCATCAGCGGTATAGAACAGGGAATTTACATGGAATCCAATCGCTCCTGGTCAATAGACGATCGCCGTTATAAATTCCAATTTGGTTGTGAATATGCCAAACTAATTGAAAACGGTCAACTTACTAAAACCCTACGCAACCCCAACTATAGAGCCACCACCCCGGAATTTTGGCACAGTCTCACCCACATAGGTGATGCTGACACCTGGGAAATGTATGGTACCGCCATGTGTGGTAAGGGTGAACCTAATCAAGCCATTTGGGTAGGACATGGTTCACCCCTGTGTGTGTTTGCTAATGTGGAGGTTTTTGGGGGTGGTTAAACAACTGCTTACCCCACCCACAAGCATCCTGCAACTTTTACTATATTAAACCCCACTCATCCCTAACTATCCCCAGAAATTCCCCCTCAAAAACACCCCATGACTTTAGAAAACAGTTTCAATCAACTTATAGAAACACTACTGATAGAAAAAACAGTCACGGAAGAATTTACCCTCAGACTCAGCAGTGAACACAGCCAATTTACTCGTTTCAACCATGGGAAGGTGAGACAAACAGGTGTAGTTGCTGACGGTTCCATAGAATTAACTTTAATGGAAAATCAGCGCCGCAGCTTTCGCTGTTTTCCCCTGACAGGGAACAGGGAAATAGACTCCCTCGCAGCACACACAGCATTGCTCGAACTCCGCCAAGAATTGCAAGTTTTACCCCTTGACCCCTATTTAGTGTTACCATCAGGCAATAATATTAGTCGCGAAGTCAATTCTGGGCAATTATTACCACAAGAATCCGTAGTTACAACTATATTAGCCCAGGTGGGGGATTTAGACTTTACTGGTCTTTATGCCGGAGGGTTAGTGATTAAAGCCTATGCTGATTCTCAAGGTCAAAAACACTGGTTTACCACTGATACCTTTACCTTAGATTATTCCCTATTTGATACCTGTGGACAAGCAGTTAAAGTCATCCTTGCTGGTAGTCATTGGGATGACAGCGCTTACATCGCCAAGATGAGCGCAGCTAAAACCCAACTAAAATTACTTTCCCGTCCAGCTAAACAATTGACACCGGGACGGTATAAAACTTATTTTGCTCCCGCAGCAGTAGCAGATTTATTAGATATGCTTTCCTGGTCAGCGGTGAGTGAGGCTGATTTACAACAGGGAAACAGTGCTTTGGCTATGCTATCACGCCAAGAAAAACAACTATCCCCTAAGTTTAGTTTAACAGAAAACTTTCAACAGGGGTTTGTACCCCGATTTAATCAATTAGGAGAAATGGTAGCTCCTGAATTACCCATAATTACACAGGGGGTTTTGGTTAATACTCTAGTTAATTCTCGCACCGCTAAGGAATACGGTAAAGTCGCCAATGGTGCTAATAGCTCGGAAACTTTGCGATCGCCCCACATCAGTCCGGGTAATTTAGGCGTTGACGAGATTCTCAGGAGTTTAGATACAGGACTATATATATCTAATTTACATTACCTCAACTGGAGCGATCGCCCCACCGGGAGAATTACCGGGATGACTCGTTATGCTTGTTTTTGGGTAGAACAGGGGGAAATCATCGCCCCGATTGAAAATTTACGCTTTGATGAAAGTCTCTATCGTTTTTGGGGAGATAATCTTGTAGAGTTCACCAACTTTCAAGAGTTCATCCCCGATGTGGGAACTTATGAGAGTCGTCAATTAGGAGGTAGTCTGGTTCCGGGAATGTTGGTAAATGACTTCACCTACACTTTATAGAAAATAACTTCCTTGTGCTTGTAGCAGCGCTTCGCATTTAGTTACACAGATCCCCGACTTCTGGACAAGTTATATGAGATTATGTCAATTATCTAAGAAGTCGGGGATCTTACCCCCAGTCAACCGTCAACAAATCCAAACCTACCCCCGAATTACTGTAATATTTCTCCCTTGAGGACTCAGGGTTATTTCCGTGGTGGTGCGATCGCTGATGGGGGGTAAATTGGGGCGACGGTCAAATATTACTAACCATCCTGTATCTAGATTGAGTCCTGATAAATACTTATCTAACTGTATCAATCCTTGGGGTAAGGGGTCGGGTTTACCCTGTTTCCATACTTTTAATTCCATCCCTAAGACTACATCCCCATAACGCAGACATATATCCATCCTCCCGGAACCTATGGCGTATTCCCGTTCTAAGCTACCACCACCATTAACGACACGGTGTAAAAATGCCATTAATACTAAGTGAGGCGCAATTTCTGGGTACGGGGTGCTTTTAAATAACGGTTCCCCGTGTTGTCGCCAAAAGTCTAAGAATAAGTCTAATAATTTTTCTGGGATTAATTCACCAGTAGGACTCAAC